>CAZDGT010000046.1:0-18622 GCA_964504905.1 uncultured Bordetella sp.
TGACTATCTGACCAAGAACTTCGGCAAGGGCAACACTGCCGCCAATAAAGTCAATGTAAATGCCGCCGCGGCGAAGGAAATCGAGACGGGCTTGGGACTTAGCACCAAGGAATCCGAGCTGATCGTGCAGTACCGCACGAAGAACGGCAATTTCAAAGACGTCGATGCTCTGTTGAAGGTAGAAGGCGTCGACGCCGCCAAGATTCAGGCGGCAAAAGACAAGATCGCGTTCTAACTTAGGGCGCACGGCCTGCCCCGCCGCCACTCTCGCAACCGTGTGAGAGAATAACTCATTATGCAAGCAAGCGCTGGAACCTCAGCTCGACCTTTGAGCAAGAACAAGCATCTTCTCAACTGGGTTGACAAGATGGCCGTCCTCACCAAGCCTGCGGCCATTCATTGGGTAGATGGCTCCCAGGAAGAATACGATAGCCTGTGCGGGCAATTGGTGGAAGGCGGCACTTTCACCAAGCTCAACCAGGATCTTTGGCCGGGCTGTTACTACGCCCGCTCCGATTCGGGCGATGTCGCCCGCGTCGAGGACCGGACCTTTATCTGTTCGCTCTCGAAAGACGGCGCCGGCCCCACCAACAACTGGATCAACCCGTTCGAGATGCGCAAGAAGCTGAAGGAGCTGTTCAGCGGTTGCATGCACGGCCGCACCATGTACGTGCTCCCCTTCAGCATGGGCCCCATCGGCGGCGCCATGTCGCAGATCGGCGTGCAGCTGACCGATTCCCCCTACGTGGTGGTCAGCATGCGCATCATGGCGCGCATCGGCAAGCGCGTGTTTGAGGAAATCGATAAAGGCGAGAAGCGCGTCGTGCCCTGCGTGCATAGTGTGGGCGCCCCGCTCTATGACGGCGCACACGATGTCGCGTGGCCCTGCAATAAGGAAAAGTACATCGTTCATTTCCCGGAGTCGCGCGAGATCTGGTCGTACGGTTCGGGCTATGGCGGCAACGCGCTGCTGGGCAAGAAATGCTTTGCATTGCGCATCGCCTCCAACATCGCGCGCGATGAAGGCTGGATGGCGGAGCACATGCTGATCCTGGGCGTGGAAAATCCGCAAGGCGAAAAGACTTACGTCGCCGCAGCTTTCCCCAGCGCCTGCGGCAAGACTAATTTCTCCATGCTGATTCCGCCCGCGGGGTTCGATGGCTGGAAGGTCTGGACAGTGGGCGATGACATCGCGTGGATCAAGCCCGACGCCAGCGGCCGCCTGCGTGCGATCAACCCCGAAGCCGGTTTCTTTGGCGTGGCGCCCGGCACTTCGCGCTTTACGAATCCCAACGCCATGGACACACTGGCGCGCAACACGATTTTCACGAATGTCGCGCTCACTCCGGAAGGCGGCGTGTGGTGGGAAGGCATGACCGACGAGCCACCTGCCGAATGCCTGGACTGGCAAGGCAACCGCTGGACTCCCGAGATTGCCAAACAGACCGGCGCAAAGGCCGCGCATCCCAATTCCCGATTCACTGCACCGGCTTCACAGTGTCCGACCATCGATCCGGCGTGGGAAGCGCCCGAGGGCGTGCCGATCAGCGCATTTATCTTCGGCGGACGCCGTGCGACCACGATGCCGCTGGTGTATCAGTCCTTCAATTGGAGCGCGGGCGTTTACACCGGCGCAACGATGGGTTCGGAAATGACCGCTGCCGCAGCCGGCACCATCGGCAAAGTGCGCCGCGACCCCATGGCTATGCTGCCTTTCTGCGGCTATAACATGGGCGACTACTTCCGGCATTGGATCAAGATGGCGCGCACGTTGAGCGAGACGCCCCGGATCTTCCACGTGAATTGGTTCCGCAAGGACGCCGCCGGCAAGTTCCTGTGGCCCGGTTACAGTGAGAACATGCGTGTGCTGAAGTGGGTAGTGGATCGCGCCCACGGCCGCGCGCTGGGCCGCGAAACTCCCATCGGCTGGATGCCGCGCTATGAGGACATCCATTGGGACGGACTGAGCTTCTCCGAGGAGAAATTCGACGAGCTGCAGCATTTCGAAGCCGCCGCGTGGAAGCAGGAAGTGATGGGGCACGAAGAGCTCTTCATCGAGTTGCACGATCACTTGCCGTCGGAAATGATCTACGAGCGCGAACTGCTTATCTGCAGGATCTAACCCCGTTCGAGCGTCAGTAGAACGCCAGCCCTTTCATCGGGTAGTGCTTTCGGTTTCGCGTCCAAAGAGTGGCGTGATTTTGAACTGCGCAAGCGGCAATGAGCGCGTCGCCTAATTCCAACCCATGGCTCTTGTGAAAAGTCCGCAGGTAGTCGCCTGCTTGCCTGCCTGTTTCCGCATCCACCGGCACGCAGACCAAGGCGCGAAATAAATCTCCGATAACCTGATGTTCGCGGGGCCGCGCGCCGTGCCACAACTCGGCAATCGAGACGGGGGAGCAGAGTAGGACGTCGTCCGAGTTCGCCAGTTCCGACCATTTCTCCAGGTTCGCAGAGTCGCGAGCGCGAGTGACCTCGATGAGGATGTCGGAATCAACCAGTACGATCATTTACCGGCTAAACGATTCAGACGGGTTCCGCGACGGAGCCCTCGGATGTAGGCTTCGGTATCCTCATCTTCTTTGCGGTCTTTCCATATCCCGACCACGGCCTGCATCGCCTTCTTCCGGGCAGTCAAGGAGCCAAGATACCGTTCCCTTACGGCCTGCCGAACGAGTTCGGAAATCGTCGTCTCCGTTTGCCGGGCCCGCGCATGCAGCGCAAGCCATAGATCATCGTCGAGATAGAGCTGCGTCCGCCTCACGATGTATAGTATACATCGTTACGATCATGGCCGCCTCATGGCATTTTGATGATGTGCTCCCCGTAGACTTCAAATACGGAGAGCAGATTCGCGACGCTGAAGATTTCGCGGACGCGCTTGCTCAGATTGATCAGCTTCAGATCGCAACCTGCGGCTTTCGCCGACGCATAGAGGCTCACAATCGCGCCCAGTCCCATGCTGTCCATCTGGGTAACGTTCGTCAGGTCCAGGATCACTCGTTTGGCATGCGGGAATAGCGCCTTGACCTCACTGCGGAGCTGGTCGGTCTCGCCCGAGACCAGCCTGCCCGTGCACTCGACCACGGTAGCGTCGTCCTGTGTGTAAATCCGCAGGCTCAGAGGAGCGGGAGTCGCATCGGGTTCGCTAGGCATACCAACTACTCTAAATCACGACCAGCCCGAATGAATCCGGGATCCTGGCGTCTGTTCGGAGAGAATTCGTGCTTCCGCTGCCAGCAATTTCTGCCAGCGGGCTTCGACGGTCTCTTTGTCGGTAACCTTGTTCGCCAGCTTCAAAAACACTTTGTAGTGGCCCATCTCGGAAGAAAATAGCGCCTTATAAAATGCTGCGAGTTCTGCGTCGTGGGACGCCGCCGCCAGCACCGCGAACCGCTCGCAGGAGCGCGCCTCGATCAGCGCCGAAACCAGCAAACGGTCAAGCGTCTCCTCCGTGCCCCCCTTGCGGACCAGTGCCCGAAGCGCCTTGGCATAGGCGCAGCGATGGCCACGCTCCATCCGCCCGCCGCGGCGTGCCAGAATGCGCACGGTCTGCGCTAGATGGGACGCTTCATCCCGAGCCACGCCGGTCATGGTCTCCACCCAACCCGGCGTCCATTCCCCAGGCCAGCGCGTCATCAGCTCCAATGCGTTTGCAGCCGCTTTCTTCTCCAGGTAAGCGTGATCCTGCAGCAACGCCACCGTGTCGGTCAGCGCCGCCCGTCCCCACTCCAATGGAGTGCGCGAATGCAGCGGCAGAGTTTCGAGACCTGTCATTAGTTTCTTCCCGCACCAAGCGGAGCCGTCGAACGGCTATCGAAGTAACGAATAGGATTTCGAATGTGTCCGACGTGCAACGCCAGCAGGTAGCGGAATACGTGCGGGTGCCGCGCGAGATAATGCAACGCGCGGTATTGGAGATTCGGACGCCCATCCAGCATCAGCAACAGGTCCGCCATGAACCGCGGACGGCGCGACAGTTTGCGATGAGCGGTCTCATACATGTCGAGATTGCCGGCGACCAGCGCATCCACCAAAGCCAAACCCTGCCGGAACGCCAGCCCCAATCCCTCGCCTGTGATCGCATCCACCGAGCCCGATGCGTCTCCCACCAGCGCCACGCTCCCCTGCGTCACCACCCACAAACGCCGCGTCGCGGAAATTCCGCCTCGCTCCATGGTTGTTCGCGGTGCGTCTCCCAGGCGCTCGTGCAATTCCGGGAAAAACTCCAGCGCCTCCGCCACTCGCACATGCGGATCGCGGCACAGTACTGCCACCATCACTTCATCCGCCGCAATGGCCGCCACATACATCTGGAAATCTGGGTGCCAGTGCACTTCCACATGATCCGTCCAGGGAGCCATGCGGTAATGCACGCGAAACCCTAGGCGCTCGCGTACCCACCGCCACCGGTCAAGCCCGGCCCACTTGCGGACTCGCGAAGCATGCCCGTCGGCTCCAATGATCCAGCGGGCTGTGCCATCGGAAAGTTCGCCCGAGGGCGCTCCCCAATGCAGCTCGACGCCAGCGTGCGTGGCCGCGTCCACCAGAATTTGGTGCAGCGCTGTGCGCCGCAGCGCCAATCCATAGCCCGAAGGGAACTCGGCTTCAACCGATACATCTTCGCCGACGAAGCGAATCCCCCGAAAGGCGACGCCCACACCGGCCGGAATATCGACGCCCAGGTCCGCCAGAGCGCTGAGTGCATCCGGCATGAGTCCCTCGCCGCAAGCTTTGTCGATGGGTGGAACTCCGCCGTCAACAACCGCCACGCTGAAACCTTTGCGACGTGCGGCGATGGCGGCAGCGAGTCCCGCGGGACCTCCGCCCACCACCAGCACGTCTGTGTCAGGCACGGCCACCAATTACCACCGCAGCAGCACCACTTCGGAGCAGAAACCCGGACCAAGAGCCGCCATCACGCCCAATGTTCCCGGCTCCGGCCTGCGATTCGCCATCACGTCTTCGAGCACGCACAGCACCGACGCCGACGATAAGTTTCCAACGCGACGCAAGCAATCCCAGGAAGCCTTTATCTCGCCGTTCTTGAATCCCAGGGACGCCTCGGCGGCTTCGAGCACCTTCGGGCCGCCGGTGTGCAACACCCAAGACCCGACGTCGCCGCGCTCGAATCCATGCGCGTGCAGGAGTGCGTCTACATCCGGGCCTAAATGTTCGCGCACAACTTCGGGCACTTCGCGCGAGAGCACGATGCGGAATCCCTTCTCAGATATGTCCCAGCCCATCACTTCTTCCGTGTCAGGGTAGAAGACTGAGCCGGTCGCCAGAATCTCGGGGCCACCACATCCATCTTCGGACGCCTTCACATTCGCGCCAGCCAACACCACGGCCGCCGCTCCATCGCCAAACAACCCCGACGACACCAGGTTCGCCATCGACAAGTCTTCACGCTGCAGTGTGAGTGAACACAACTCCACCGATAGCAGCACAGCCACTTGATCGGGATATGCGCGCACATAATCCGCCGCCCGCGCCACACCCGCCGCCCCTGCCACGCATCCCAAGCCGAAGATTGGAGTGCGCCGTATGTTGGTGGGCAGTTTCATGCGATTGATCAGCCGCGCGTCGATCGACGGACTGGCTACGCCCGTTACCGAAACGAAGAATAGTGCGCCGATTTGCGACAACTCCAGCCCGGCTCGTGCCATCGCGCAACGAATCGCACGTTCGCCCAATTCCTGCGCTGCCTCAATCCACACAGCGTTGAATTCGCCGAAGTTTTTTAGATCGTAGTAGCGCTCAATCGGCAACGCCAGGTACCGTCCGTCCACGCCCGCGTGAGCATGCAACTGGTCGAGCATCCGAGGATTCTCGATCTGCCCCTTCCAGTATTCGCGTAGCGCGGCCAGCAGCACCGCTTGTGGATAGTAGTATTTTGGGAAGGCGCTCCCCGCCCCTGCGATCCGCATCGTATGTCTATTAGATCACCTAAGCGATTCGCGTTTTTGCGTCCCGGCGCATAGCGCCTTCAATGTCCGGGAGGAATACGGTCAATAGTCCGAGCAGAGGCATGAAAGCACAAGCGCGATACACGAAGCCGATGCTGGTGTGATCCGCCAGTTCGCCCAAAAGTGCCGCAGCGATACCCGCGGTGCCAAATGCAAGGCCGAAGAACAATCCGGAGATCATGCCTACTTTGCCGGGCAATAGTTCCTGCGCGTAAACCACAATCGCCGGGAACGCAGAGGCTAAAATCATGCCGATAATTCCGCTGAAGATTACGGTCCACAACAGGTTGGCATAAGGTAGCGCCAGCGTGAAGGGCAGCACGCCGAGGATCGAACACCAGATCACGTATTTGCGCCCGACACGATCGCCGATAGGGCCGCCCAGTATGGTCCCCAGCGCCACCGCTCCCAGGAAAACAAACAGGTAGACCTGCGCGCTCTGCACCGGCACGTGGAATTTACTGATGAGATAGAACGTATAGTAACTGGTCAAGCTCGCCAGATAAATGTACTTGGAGAAAACCAGCACCACCAGAATCGCGATCGTCCATTTCACCTTGTTAGACGGCAAACTGTGGGCTCCGTGATCGCTCGCACGCTTCGGCGCATTCGCGCGCGCCGCCCGATAGCTCTTGGCCCACATACCCACTTTGCCGAGCAGAGCCATCCCCAATAGCGCCGCCAGCGAGAACCACGCCAAGCTTCCTTGTCCGTGCGGCAGCACGATGAACGCCGCCAGCAAGGGGCCCAAGGCCGATCCCGCGTTCCCGCCCACCTGAAAGAACGACTGCGCGAAACCATGCTGCCCGCCCGAGGCCATGCGCGCCACGCGCGACGACTCGGGATGGAATACCGCTGACCCGATCCCCACCATTGCCGCCGCCGCCAGAATCAGAACAAACGACGACGCGGTGGAAAGCATCACGATCCCCACGAGGGTGAAGCCCATACCAATGGCGAGTGAGAACGGCTGCGGCCGCCTGTCAGTGAACGTGCCCACGACCGGCTGCAGTACCGACGCCGTGAGCTGGTTGGTGAAAGTAATCAGGCCTATCTGTCCGAAGTCCAGGTGGAAATTGCCCTTGAGAATGGGATAAATCGCCGGCAACAGCGATTGAATCATGTCATTCAGAAAGTGGCAGAAGCTGATCATGGTCAGCACTGCGTAGGAGGTCCGCTCGCGGAGGGACTGCCCCGGCGTCGCGGCCTGGATGGTACTCATACCTTTCAGAATAACCCGTCAGCCTTCCTGGTATTCCCCGAACACCTTTCGCAAGCAGTCGGAGATTTCACCGACCGTTGCCCTAGCCTCGCAAGATGCGAGAATGTGCGGCATCAGGTTATCCGAGCCGCGAGCGGCGTTTTCAAGTGCGCCCAGGCGCGCCGCGTGTGTTTGAGAATCGCGCGATGCTCGCAGCTCGCGCACGCGCTCGATCTGGCGCTGTTCGATTTCCGGATCCATCTTGAACACCGTGGGCGACGCGGCTTCCGTTTCCTCAAAGCGGTTTACACCCACGACCACCGCCTCGCCTGTTTCGACTTTCTTTTGATATTCGTAGGCCGCGTTTTGGATTTCGCGCTGGATGAATCCGTCCTCGATAGCGCGCAGCGTACCGCCCAACTTGTCGATGCGTGCAATGTACTCCTCGGCGCCAGTTTCGATTTCGTCCGTCAATTCTTCGATATACTCGCTGCCGCCCAGCGGATCCGGCTCGGCCGTCACTCCGCTTTCGTAAGCGATGATCTGTTGCGTGCGCAACGCGAGCCGTGCCGCTTCGGCGGTGGGCAATCCCAATGCCTCGTCGCGAGAATTGGTGTGGAGGGATTGCGCGCCTCCCAAAACAGCCGCTAACGCCTGGAGCGTGACCCGCACCACATTCACATCGGGCTGCTGTGCAGTGAGCGTCGACCCAGCCGTCTGCGCATGAAAGCGCAGCATCATCGACTTCGGATCTTTGGCTTCAAAGCGGTCCCGCATGATACGGGCCCACAGGCGGCGCGCGGCTCGGAACTTGGCGATCTCCTCTAAGAAATTGTTGTGTGCGTTGAAGAAGAATGAGATCCTCGGCGCGAACGCGTCTATTTGCAGGCCAGCGGCGAGCGCCGCCTCCACGTACGCAATGGCATCGGCCAGCGTGAAGGCCACTTCCTGCACCGCCGTAGAACCCGCCTCGCGAATGTGATAGCCGCTGATCGAAATCGTATTCCACTCAGGCACTTCGACGCCGGCCCAGGCAAAGAGATCCGTAATGTTGCGCATGGCCGGGCGAGGCGGATAGATATAGGTACCGCGCGCAATGTATTCCTTCAGAATGTCGTTTTGAATGGTCCCGTTCAGCTTCTTCGCGTCGGCACCCTGGCCGCGCGCCACGAGCACGTAGAGGGACAGCAAGATCGCCGCCGTCGAGTTGATCGTCATCGACGTGCTGATTTTCTCAAGCGGGATCTGATCGAACAGCCGCTCCATATCAGCAATAGATGCGATGGAGACCCCCACTTTGCCCACTTCGCCCGCCGCGAGCGGATGGTCGGGGTCCATTCCCATCTGCGTGGGCAGATCGAAGGCTACCGAGAGTCCCGTAGTGCCTTGCGAAAGCAGATAGCGGTAACGGCGGTTGCTCTCCGCGGCGTCGCCAAAACCCGCGTACTGGCGCATGGTCCAAAGCCGCGCCCGGTACATGTCCTTGTAGATGCCGCGCGTGAAGGGGAACTCGCCGGGTTGTTCAGCTCTTGGCGGGATTCCGGGCGGCTCGCTCATGAACGCGAGATCTTTCGCGCTCGCAGGAAAGAAGAGACGCCGAAGTAACCCATAACCAGGCCAAACAGGCCCGGGAAAACAATACGCACCAATCCCTCCACCTCACCGTCAAAATCGCGCACGGCACGAATCACGTAAGAGCCCGCCAGCACCGCGAAAACCAAGAATAGAAAGCCGATGACCTCGTTCCAGAGCGCGTGCAGCGGGCGGATAATACCCGGTAGCACGTGGCTGAGAAACTTCGAAATCAGCTGGCCCATCGGTTTCATCCTAACAGACAGGCGCTTGCTAAACTGCCGAAAATCCGGTTGCCGCGATCATATGATGATATGCTGTAGACGGCAGGAGAAAAGGCGCACTTGGACGATCGGCTTAAGGACTTAATGAAGGAACTCGGCGACGCAATCAACGAGTCCCTTTCCGATTCCGACCGCATCGCAGCGGCGATCGGCGAGATCAAGCGTGCCGGCTACGATGTCTTTTTGGTGCTCGAAGCTACCATCGGCTTCAATAAGCGCGAGGAGACGGACGACGAGGCAACGGGCGAGGATGAAGGCGAAACCGTGGAGTTGGAATCCACGCCTGAAACCGGCCGCCGCAAACTGAGCAAGATCAAGCTGACTTCGCAAGACCAGAAGTTTCTCCGCGCCCTAAAAATCTCCATCGACGAAGAAAAGCATTAAGGTCAATCAATATCCAGCGCGATTGCCAAGGCGCGGTCCAGTTGGCGCATCGTGATCGCGTCGAGCCGGCCCACAGACCGTGTCAGCGCAGCTTTAGGCAGGCTGACCAGCTCGTCGCAATGGATGCTGGAATCGCGCTTAAGCCCGTGTTCCGCACCCAATTTCACTTGCGTGCTAAGTCCGTCGTGGCGCGAATAGACAGGTGCGCAGATTGTCGTCGAAAATTTGGAGTCGATTAGGAATTGGCGGCTTACCAGCGCGAACACGCGGTGCTTCTTAGGATCGCCCGCTCCCGGTTTACGCACCAAATACAATTCGCCGCGTAACATCGCTGTCCCGTTAGACCAAATCCTGATAATCGAGCACGTCCAGGGCTTCGCGATTCAGAGATTCGGCACGCGCATCGAGGATCGCGCCATCTTGTGCCTCGCGGCGGGCCTTGGCTGTGGCGGCCAGATACTCCCGCGCGGCTTTCTCCAGAAAACTCGACCTGTTGGAATCGGCGTGGTCGATTGCCCGCAGCAGGTCCTCGGGAAGTGTGATAGATGTCTTGACTTTCACAAGATAATCATACTACTACTGCTCTTGCATAATGGATGCGTTGTACCCCGGATCCCGGAAGGCCCCGCGTGGTGACCCGCACGAGGCGTACCTGGCCATTGAGCGTTTTCTCAAAGCCAGTAAGAAACCAATCCTGATAGAACCCGGCGAAGATCCGTTCGCACTCCGCACCGATACGTTCGCTGTAAACCAGCGCATTTCATCGGTCACCATTGAATGTTGGGATGAGAAGCGGACGCTCGTCCGGCGTGTCGCGTCCGTGCGCCTGGAACGGCCGGGCCGCTTGGAACTCGAAGTGGAACAATTCGGCGGACGCCGCGGCGCGCTTACGCTGGTGGACCTCGACCGCGAGACTCATCGAGACGCCGCTAGAAAAGGCGCCCGGTTGAAGTATCGCGAGCGCTTTCGCCAGTCCCTCCACCGCCAATTCCCCGATTGGAGAGTGGTGGAACTGAGCACGGAGCAAGATCTGCACAATAGTTTCTCTCCCGCTTATCCGCGGGCGCTGCTGCGGCGCGGGACAACTGGACTGGCCGCGATCGGCATTCCGGAAGATTCCCCGGCGCCGGCGTACGCCCTCACCTTTGGCTTGATCTGGCTGGACTACCTGCGCCGACGCGAGCCGCTTCTTACCATTGAAGGTCTGGCACTCTTTGCGCCCGCCGGAACCGAACATACCATCTGCCACCGAGTGCGCTTTCTAAATCCCTTTGCCGCGCGCTATCTGATCTACGTCCACGACGGCGCGGGTTTTGAACAGTTGGTCGACCCGCGGGATTACACCAACCTCGACACTCGTCTCGACACCGGCGGAAACGAGCCGCATCATACGCCGAGACCGGGGCAGCCCGAGGCCTGGCTCGAAGGGCGGGTCCGCGCCAATCTCGAAGCGCTCGACGCCACGCTGCACACCCAGCCGGTCTACGGACAAGTGGCGCAGTTCGCAGGCGGTGACCGCGGGATTATCGATCTGCTGGCCGTGGATCGGGACGGGCGACTAGCGGTGATCGAACTCAAAGTGGATCAGGATATCCACTTGCCGTTGCAGGCCCTGGACTACTGGATGCGTGTCAAATGGCACCTGGATCGTGGCGAAATCGCGGAAAGTGGTCATTTTACGGGAATTACCTTGCGAAACGAGGCGCCGCGCCTGCTTCTGGTCGCCCCGGCACTGGAATTCCATCCAACCAACGAAACAGTCCTGAGCTTTTTTTCGGTCGAAATCGCGGTTGAACGGGTCGGATTGGGGGTACAATGGAGACAGGAGCTCAAAGTGATGTTTCGAGTTCCCAGGAATACGTATTCCGGCAAACCATGGCCCTTGCAGTCCTCCGTCAAATAAGGCAGGCTCTCGCAACCCTGAATCCGCGGGAACTGCGGGAAATCGCTGATCGCCCCATCCGCGTGGGACTGATTGCACCTTCCGCGGACGCCCTGGGGAAGATGGAAACCTACTTTGCCCCCTTCCATTTTTCGCCGGAACGGCGCGCACAGGCGGCTCAGATCTTGGTTCGCGGAGGCGGCAAAGACTGTGACATCGAGATTTACGACTCGTCAATTTTGCGGCCCGCCAAAGCCTTTTCCTTCGACCCTGAAGCGCCCGAAAATTGCGTGCGGCGCATCCTGAAGGCGCGGGAAGATCTGGTACTGCCGTTGGCACGGCGGCTGTATCCGTTCCGAAAGCCGGCAGTGCATCGCTTGATCCGCTCGGTAGCGAAGGAAAATGCACTTTTCTGTCTGACAACCGCTATCCCCGACGTAATCCCCAGCTTGGCCATGATTCCCTGGGCTGCGGGAGAATTCGCCTCCGACACTGCTTTCCTCACCATGAACCAGATTCGGATGGCGTTTCTGATCGCGGCGGCAAGTGATCGGCCGTTAGGGTACCGGGAGCAGCGCTCGGAGATCGCTTCCATCGTAGCGGGCGCTTTCGGGTGGCGGGCGTTGGCTCGCGAACTGATCGGCAAGGTGCCCTTCGGCGGCGGGCTGATCCCCAAGGCGGGGATCGCCTACGCTGGAACCTTCGCGGTGGGGCTTTCCCTCGAACGCCTGTACCGCATCGGATACGGCTTCACGCGCGCCGAGCGGCACGCCGTCTACGAAGAAGCCTACGAGCATGGCAAACAGATCGCAAGCATGCTGCTGGCAAATTTTCGCCACAGCAAAGCCAGTTGAAACTCTGCCCAGGGGTGATGCATCTCTATGAATAGGGGGGAATTCCCGTGCGATATTTGAGTGTATTTCTGTTGCTGGCCAATTGCAGTTGGGCTGATACCGTAATTTTCCGCGACGGGCACACTGTGAACGGATCTTATGTGGGTGGTGACTCGCGAACAATCCGCATCGCCGTGGGCGATCGCGTTGAGAACATTCGCGTAGCTGACGTGGACCGGATTACCTTTGGCGACAACGAGCAGGCTTATGCCCCGCCCGTGATGCGGACTCCCCCACCGCCGCAAGAGCCGGTATTCCGGCCGTCTCCGCCCCCCCCGCCGCGCCGGGAGGAGTTTTCGGATCGGGGGATGATTCCATCCGGGACGGTTTTAACGATTCGCATGGTGGATAGCGTCGACTCCGAACGGGACGAGGTGGGCAAGACGTTCCAGGCGTCGCTTGATGAACCCGTGCTCGACCCAAGCGGCCGCACGCTGGTCCCGCGCGGCGCTGACGTGACGGTCAAACTGGTCGATGATGTGCAGTCTGGCAAAATTCAAGGGCGCACCATATTGACGCTCGATATCCAGTCACTGCGCGTCGATGGCCGTGAGATCGATGTAGACACCGTAGCCATCACCGAGCAGAGCAGCTCGCGAACAGCGCGTAGCGGCAAAGTGATCGGCGGCACGGCGGCGCTGGGAGCCATCATCGGCGCAATCGCGGGCGGTGGCAAGGGCGCCGCCATCGGAGCGGGTGCCGGAGCTGGTGTTGGAACGGCTGCTCAGGTTGCCACCAAAGGCCAGCGAGTGCGAATCCCTTCGGAGACGCGGCTGACGTTTACGCTACAACAGCCGGTCCGGCTGTAGCACTTCGGCCCCCGGGCGACCCCGGTGCTACACTGACAGATATTATGGCCATCAGCAAGGAACTGCTGGAGATCCTGGTGTGTCCGCTATGCAAAGCGGAGCTGGAGATGAGGCAGGACGGAAGTGGCCTGAAGTGTGTGCAGTGTAAACGGGTTTACCCCATTCGCGACGACATCCCTGTGATGCTGGTCGACGAAGCCCGCATCGAAGAATAGGTTTCGCGCGAACAATGGAATCTCTGCTGGCGCGGCTCCCGTCGCGCTCTCGGATTGCCGTGATCCGTTGGCGGTCGCTCGGCGACTGCGTTCTTACCACACCAGCACTCGCGCTTCTCAAGGCCCACCGCCCCGATCTGCAAATTCGCATGGTGGTGGAACCGCGTTTCGCGGGCGTTTTCGAGGAAAATCCGGACGTAGATGAAATCGCCCCGAAAGTTGGCCGTCGAGCAGATCTGGTTTTGAACCTCCACGGTGGCACGCGCAGCATGTGGATGACGCTGGCCTCGGGCGCGAGGTTCCGCGCTGGATTCGGGCATCATCGCTATAGCCAGATCTATTCACACCGGATTCCGAGGGCGCAAGAGATTCTGCGAGAGGAACGGCCGGTCCACACAGCGGAGCACCTAGCCTCGGCCATGTTTTGGTTGGGAGTGCCCCGAGTGGAGATTCCACGGGCCAAGCTGGTTTGCGGCGGAGCGCCGTCCGATTTGCCTTATGTTGCGATTCACCCCTTCGCCTCGCAGCCCGATAAGACTTGGCCGGCCGAACACTTTGTCGTAGTTGCCGGGCGATTGCAAAATGCCGGATTGGAGCCCATGATCCTCGCGGGTCCTGCCGACGATATCTCGCCGTTCGCCCGATTCCAGGTATTTCGTAACGCGCCGCTGGCGGAAGTGAAGACCCTGATGTCGGGCGCGACGCTATTCATCGGCAACGACAGCGGCCCGGCGCACATCGCCGCAGCGTTCGGCGTCCCCGTAGTGGTGCTATTCGGCCCCTCGGATCCCGTGGCCTGGGCGCCGTGGCGGACTGAAGCGCGAGTGCTCACTTCGCGGAGTGGTATCGGCGAGATCATGGTGGATCAAGTCATCGCGGCGGCCGACGCACTGCGGAACGCAAATGTGAGGGCCGAAGCGTGACAGAATTGGCCCGGCTCCTGCGTTTCTCGCGGCCTTACACACCACACCTTGTCATCTCGGTTGTGCTGATGGCATGCGTGGGCGCGGCGCAGGCAGTGACCGCTCTGCTGGTGGGCCCGATCTTTGACCGCGTCCTCAACCCTGGGTCGGCGGAAGCGCCGGTGCTGCTGGGTACAATCCCCATTTTTCGGCATAAGCTGTACCTTTCCGATCTGATGCCGGCTTCCATCCACAATGTGTGGACCATGGTAGCGGTGGGAATCTTGGCCGTATTTTTCATCAAGGGCTTGTGCGATTATCTGGCAAACTACCTGATCAACTACGTGGGATTTTCCGCTGTTACGGATCTGCGTCAGACCGTATTCGACCGGGTAGTGCATCAGGACGCGCATTTCTTCGAAGCGAATTCGACGGCGCGCGTGATGTCCTCCATCATGAACGATCTGGAAAAGATCCAGGTCGCCTTGTCGCACATTCTCGCGGACTGGCTGCGGCAAAGTTTTACGGCGCTGGGATTGCTGGCCGTTGTGTTGCAGACGGATTGGAAGCTGGGCGCGGTGAGTTTGACGGTGCTGCCGTTTGTGCTGGTGCCGACGCTGCGGCTGGGCCGCCGCATTCGCCGGACGACGCGCAACGCCCAAGACAACGCCGCGGAGTTGAATCAGGTGCTGCAGGAAACGCTGAGCGGCCACCAGGTTGTGAAGTCCTTCGGCGCGGAGGAGATTGAATCGAACCGCTTCCGCGACCGTGCTGAGAAGTTGCGCGACAGCAACCTGCGCTATGTCGCGCAGCAGGCTATCGCCAGCCCTATTATCGAATTCTTCGGCGCGGTCACCATAGTGGGCCTGCTGACCTACGCCCGCCTGCAAATCAAGGCAGGTTCTATGACTACCGGCGAGTTCAGCAGCTTCGTGATTGCACTGCTGATGCTTTACGAACCCGTGAAGCGCCTGACCGGCATCCACAACATCTTTCAGCAGGCGCTTGGTGCATCGCAAAAGGTGTTCGAGTACCTCGACCGCGACCAGCATGTGACAGAGAAGCCGAACGCCGCAAAGCTCGTCCGCTTCGAGAAGAGTATTCACTTCGACAACGTCCGTTTTCGCTATCCCAGCGTGCCGGACGGCTTCATGCTGAATTCAATTCAGCTTGAAGTGAAGCGCGGGCAAGTGGTGGCGCTGGTGGGATCCAGCGGCGCGGGCAAGACCACACTGGCAAATCTGGTCCCGCGTTTTTATGACGCCACCGGCGGGGCGGTACGCATCGATGGCCGCGATATCCGCGATTTGCGGCTGGCATCGTTGCGCGAGAAAATCAGCATCGTGGCGCAAGATACCTTCCTGTTTAATGACACCGTGGCGGCGAACATTGGCTACGGCCTGCTGCATGCCACGCCTGAACAGATCCACGAGGCGGCGCGCACCGCGATGGCTGAGGAATTCATTCTGCAACTGCCGCAGGGTTACGACACGATCATCGGCGAGCGCGGAACCAAGCTCTCGGGTGGTCAACGGCAACGTCTGGCAATCGCGCGGGCTCTCCTCAAGAACGCTCCGATTCTTATCCTGGACGAGGCGACTTCGCACTTGGATACTGAATCCGAACGCCTGGTGCAAAGCGCGCTGCAAAATCTGATGGAGCATCGCACCGTGATTGTGATCGCACACCGGCTCTCCACCGTGCGCCGCGCGGATAAAATAGTTGTACTAGATCAAGGCCGCATAGCCGAAACTGGTACGCACGACGAACTCATCAGCCACGGCGGCATCTATCAGCGCTTGCACGACATGCAGTTCCTCGAAGCCGACGCCTAGCCTTCACAGCGCCAGTGCTAACATAGGCGAAGGAAGGGCGAAGAATGAGCACCAACCTCACCTTGGGATTTCCGGAAAGCGATCTGGCGGCAACGAATGACCGCATTCTGGCGCGGCGCACGGGGCTTGCCGGAGCCATCGCGCGCTTTGAAGAATGGATGGCGGATCCCGAGTCGCCGGTGAGGGCTATTCGGAGGCAGCCAGCCAAGCCCGGCGTCTTCGCCGAGTTTCCAGAGGCACTGGCCGCGCCTCTCAAACAATCGTTAGTCTCGCGTGGTATCCGCCAACTGTACTCACACCAGGCCGAGGCCTTCGAACACGCGGCGTCGGGACGCAACGTGGTGGTAGTCACTCCGACGGCCTCCGGCAAGACACTGTGCTACAACCTGCCGGTATTGCAGCGCTTGATTGCCGATCCCGGTGCGCGCGCAATGTATTTGTTCCCCACGAAGGCGCTAGCCGAGGATCAACTCGCCGAGTTCCAGGGCGCGGTGGATGCAATGGGCTCCGAGATTCGTGCCTTCACGTACGACGGCGACACTCCGCAAGATGCCCGCCGCGCTATCCGCGAGCGCGCCAACGTGGTGCTCACCAATCCCGATATGCTGCACGCCGGCATTCTTCCGCACCACACGAAATGGGCCAAGGCATTCGAGAACCTGCGGTATATCGTCATCGATGAATTGCATTCCTACCGCGGCGTTTACGGGAGTCACCTCGCCAATGTGCTGCGGCGTTTGCAGCGAGTGTGCGAGTTCTATGGCTCGTCGCCACAATTCATTTGCTGCTCGGCGACCATCGCGAATCCGCGAGAACTGGCGCAGGCGCTCACCGGCCGCGAGTTCGAGCTGGTATCGGAAAACGGCGCGCCATCTGGCGAGAAATATGTAGTGTTCTACAATCCCCCGGTGGTGAATAAAGCGCTGGGCATCCGGCGTGGATATTTGAATGAGACCCGAAGAATCGCGCGTGAGTTACTAGATCGCGGCCAGCAGACGCTGGTATTCGCTAACTCACGGCTGGCGACCGAAGTTCTGCTGACTTATCTCAAAGACGACCGCCCCGGCAGTTTCCCCGGCAGCATTCGTGGATATCGCGGTGGCTATCTTCCCAAGGAACGCCGTGAGATCGAGCGAAAACTGCGGGATGGTGAAATCCGCGCGGTGGTTGCTACCAATGCGCTCGAGCTCGGCATCGACATCGGCTCGCTCGACGCCGTGGTGATGGCAGGATATCCCGGAACTATCGCTTCCACCTGGCAGCGCGCCGGGCGAGCCGGCCGTCGGCAGACCACGGCATTGGCGGTGCTGGTCGCGTCCAGTGCACCACTAGACCAATACATCATCGAGCATCCTGAGTATTTCTTTGAGCGTCCGCCGGAGCATGCCTATATCAATCCCGACAATCTGGAAATCCTGCTGAACCACATGAAGTGTGCGGCCTTCGAACTGCCGGTGCGCGACGGTGAGAAGTTCGGCACCCACGATGTCGGGGAGATGTGCCAGTTTCTCGCGGATCTCAAGTTGTTGCACCATTCCGGCAACACGTCGAAGGGTGCCTGGCACTGGACTTCAGATAGCTATCCTGCCGATGCGGTAAGTTTGCGCAGCATTTCGAGCGACAACTTCGTGGTGATCGACGTGACGGGCGACCATCGCATCATTGGAGAGGTGGCCTTCACCGCCGCTCTCACGACGCTCCACGAGAAAGCAATCTATCTGCACGAGGCGCGGCAATATCAAGTGGAGCGCTTCGACTACGATGGCCGTAAGGCCTACGTACGGCACGTCGATTCTGACTACTTCACAGACGCGATCGATTACACACAGGTGAAGGAGTTGGAATCCTTCGAGTCGGTCACAGTGAACGGAGCCAGTTCAGCGCACGGTGATGTCCGCCTGAACCGGCAGATCGTGGGCTTCAAGAAGATCAAGTTTTACACCGGGGAGAATGTGGGCGCAGGCAACCTTTCGATGCCCGAGCAGGAGATGCATACCACCGCGTTCTGGTTACATTTCCCGGAGGCGTTTCTGGCGCGCTTCGCGGATCTTACACCCACGGAAAAGCAAAGCGGACTCGTGGGCCTGGGCGCGCTGTTGCGCACGGTGGGATCGCTGCGCGTCATGTGCGATCCGCGCGATTTGGGCGTGTCGATCACCGAGGCCATCGCGGGCAGTCTGCAGACCTTCGAGCCGAATTTGTATCTCTATGACAACTATCCCGGCGGCATCGGGCAAAGCGCGCCTTTGTTCAAGATGACGCGCTCGTTGCTCGACGGCGCCGCGGCGCTGCTGCGCAGTTGCCCCTGCGAGGCGGGCTGCCCAAGCTGCGTCGGGCCGATCGGCGAGGTGGGCGAGAGAGGCAAGGAAACCGCCGGCCGGATTCTCGCGGAATTACTGGCGTAACGAACTTGGCTATAATAGCTATGTATGCCGTCCGTCCAAATCGCCGACCTTAAGAACAACCTCAGCGCGTATCTGCGCAAGGTCCGCACTGGCGAGGAGGTCATCATTTGCGACCGCAAGGCGCCCATCGCCAAGATCGTGCCGTTGAGCACCGTCGATTTTGATCTTGAGGAACGGGAACTGATCGCGAAAGGCCTCATGCGCCCCCCCCAAAAGCCCTTCGATGCCGACGCCTTCTTTGCGATTGGCCGCGGTATGCGGCGCCGTACGG
>CAZDGT010000047.1:0-26440 GCA_964504905.1 uncultured Bordetella sp.
AATAGCTTCCTGCGTGGAGGCGACGGCTTCAGGCTGATAGCCTTCCAGTTCCAGCACGGTCACCATGGTGTTCCGGACCGACGCGTCATCCTCGACGATTAATAGCTTCTGCAACATTGCCCCTGAGCACCATGGTAAAGCACGAGCCTTTACCAGGCTCGCTGGTAACTTCCATCCGTCCGCCGTGCTGCGTAACGATCTGTTCCACAATAGAAAGGCCAATACCTGTGCCCACTTCACCCGATTGCTCGGCGCGTTGTGTCCTGTAGAACTTCTTGAAAATGCTCTTCAGCTCCTTGGCATCCATGCCGATGCCCTGATCGCGCACCGAGACCCGCAGTTCTTCGCCTCTCCGCTGGCCGTCCACAGTGACATGCGTGTCCCCCGGCGAGTATTTTACGGCGTTGGTCAACAGGTTGTAGAACGCGTACTCCATCAATTCGCGATCGCCCGTCAGCGTGCCATCTATCGGCGTTTCCAGAGTGATCTTTATCTTCTTCCTGGATGCCAACGGCTCAACACGCTGTATGCAGGTGCCGACGACGTCGGACGCGGCGAAAGTCTCGCGCTTCAGCTCCATCTGCCCTTCACCAAGCCGCTCCACATCGAGAAAGGTCTGGATCAGCCGGGCGAGGCGTTTCGATTCCGAGTTGATCATCTCGCTCAATTGCTTCTGTTTGGCTTCCGGGAGCGAATAGTTGGTCATGATTTCGCTGGACCCTTGGATAGCGGTCAGCGGAGTCCGCATTTCATGCGCGGCCCAGTGGATCGCCTGCTGGTAGCGCGACTTCTCCGATTCGCTCCGCCGAAGCTGGCCGCGCACGAAGAAGTGCTGATATGTGGCGGCCCCTGCGCAAGATAACCATGCCACTGCTGCCGGGCCAAAGAAAGGAAACACCAACCCTTGTCCGAAGAATAAAATCGGTGCGCTGAGCGCGATCACGATAATAACCGCTGCGATCGCATAGGCGGTCCATCCGGAAAGCAGCGCGAATGCGAGGCCCGCGCCTACAGTGAACAGCATCGACAAGCCCAATGGCGCTACATTACCCGCGCGCCGCAAGAAATCACCGCGCGCCATGGTCTCAAACGCGTGCGCATGGACTTCTACGCCCGGTACGTTCACGCCGTAAGGATTCAGCAGGCGATCCCGTGCCGCCGAGAGCGCCGTCACTCCTAGGAATACGGTCTTGCCCTGCAGCAGGTTTGCATTCTCCCTCACCCGCAATGCGGAGACCCTGGGAATTCCCGACGACACATAGCGGATCAGCATGGGCCGTCCAATGTCGGCGCGTGCCGCGGGGATCAGGGCCGCGCCAACTCCGACGTCATCGGGCGATTCGACGATGGATTGTCCTCGCGAAATGCGAAATGCTTCGAGCGCCAGCGCCCAGCGCCGCTGATGATTCACTGACTCTTCGAGGGACTCTTCGCGGCTGACTCCGTCCAACCGGTCGATCTCAGGGTGCACGTGACCGAGCGCCACTGCCGCGCTGGCGAATCGCGGCAAAGGATCTTCCCAAGCTCCAGCCACTAGATCGCATGGCAGCACCAGATTTTTGGTATCTCGCAGGGCGGCTTCCAGGCGTGCGTCTTCGGCGTCGTCGCCCTTGTCGGCTAGAATTACGTCGAGAGCCACCGTGGCAGGCTGCGCAGCCGCAAGTTGCTGCAGTGTCTCAATCAGAATCGGCCGGAGATTGCGCATGCCGCCGCGCGCCCGCAACGTTTCTTCGTCGATTGCAACGACAACGGATGACTGTTTCGCAGCATCCTTCACGGGACTCATCTGCGTCATCAAATCGTAAGCGTAGTGATCGACGCGCGCCGCCAGGGTCGTCCAGCCCGATAGTGTTCCAGCGGCGAAACATGCTGCCAGGACTCCGAGATAGACGAGATTACGCTTACTTGCCAACAAGCTTCTCGATCTCCTCGGCTTCCTTGGGAAGCGCGGAGCTGAGCACTTCTGCGCCGGTGGCCGTTACCAGCACGGTGTCCTCGATACGAATGCCCAGGTTCTCTTCCGGGATGTAAATGCCCGGCTCAATGGTGAGCACCATGCCCGGCACCAGCCGCACGTCGAAGCTGCCTGGGTCATGGACTTCCAATCCCACAAAGTGCCCCAGTCCATGCACGAAATACTTGCCTAGCGGCGCGCCGTGGAGATCCTTGCCATGCGTATTGATGTAATCCATCGCGATGTTGCGCAAGCTGGTGGAGCTATCTCCCAGAAGCGTCATTCCTGGTTTCACGGCTGCGATGGCCGCCTTCTGCGCCTCTAGGACAATATCGTAAATCTCCCGCTGACGTGGCGTGAATTTGCCGCTGGCGGGAACGGTGCGCGTAATGTCGGTCGCGTAGTTGCCATACTCCCCGCCCACGTCCATCAAGACGACGTCGCCCGTATCGATCTGGCGCCGGTTTGCGGAGTAGTGCAGCACCACGCTATTCGGACCGCTGGCGACAATCGGCGTGTAGGCGCTGCGCTCGCATCCCAGCTCCATGTAGGTGCCCACCATGGTGGCCGCAATCTGATACTCGGCGACTCCCGGTTTTATTCGCTGCCAAGCCGCGCGATGGGCGGCCACCGTCGCCGCGGTCGCCTTGCGGATGTGGGCGATCTCCGCCGCCGACTTCACCAGTCGCAGCCGGGTGATTGAATCCGCGGCGTCGCGCTTCTCATGCAATGGGGCCAGTCGCGCCAGTTCGCGCGCGGATCTATCGTTGCCTAGCGCGTAGATGGCGTCCGCCGTCTCCATCATTCGCACAAACTGGCTTTCGAGCGACGCTCGCGGCAGCACTTTGTCGAATCCAGTCTTCTGCGCGACGTCCTTTTCTTCCGGACCAGTGGTCCGTCCATTATAGGTTTCGCGGTTAGCGACGCGAGGCGGTAAAAACAGGATCTCCTCTTTGGGAGACAGCAGCAGCGCAGCGCCAGGCTCGTGCCAGCCGGTCAGATAAGCGAAGTTTGGTTCCTGAAAGAAGGTGTCGTGCAGGTCCGCCGGGTCGGTGGCGCCCATCAGCACCAGTACGCCGTCGAGCGACCTGCGCAGGTTCGCCCGCCGCTCCCGGTATTCCGTGGAGGGAATGGTCTGGCCCCACGCCGGCGCGATCACCGTCAAAATCGGGACTAGGAACCATGCCTTTCGCTGCACAATCAATAGTGTAACCGTCGTCAGTGTAACGTCGTCGCCGCGCCCAGCGTATATTGGATCTCATGCGGCATCCCATCGTTTTCGCTCTAGCTATCTCGCTTGCGCTGGTACTGGCGGGCTGTAGCGGCACCCAGACTTCTGCTCCGCCGGATTCGGAAAGGCTAACCCAGGACTTCATCTACGGCACCCTGGCCTTGTCGCCAGTGAACGCGACCTCCGCTGGCTACCACAAGGACAACGGCACGGCGCTAGATGAACTGCTCGACGATTACAGCGCCCAGGGAATCGACAAGCAGCGCCAGTTCTGCAAGGAAATCCAGGGCCGCGCAGCCGCGATGGACACCGCCAAGCTCGACAAAGAGCAGAAGGCCGATCTTGACATCGTCAAGAGCAACACGGGACTGTGCTTGCTGGAACTTGACACCGTTCAGAACTTCAAACACAACCCAACGGTCTATGTGGAACTGGTGGGCACTGCTCTGTTCACGCCTTACATGCTCAACTACGCGCCTGCCGAGCAGCGCTTCGATCACATCACTCGCCGCTTGGAGAAGGTACCGGCACTTTTCGAACAAGCCAAAGCCAACCTGGTGGATGCGCCTGAGGTGTGGAATCGTGTCGCGCGTGAGGAAAACGAGGGCAATATCGCGCTAATCGATAAGACTCTGCGCGACGCTGCGCCCGAGTCGAAGAAGGCGGCGTATGGCGCGGCAGCCACCAACGCGATCGCGGCCGTCCGCGATTTCAATGCATTTCTCAAGGACAAACTTTCGGCCAAGACATCCGATTGGCGACTGGGTAAGGAGAAGTACGATCGTAAGTTTGCGCTGGTTCTCAACGCGGGCCGCACTCCTGAGGAGTTGCTAGCCGCCGCCGAAGGCGACTTGAAGACCATCCGTGCCGAAATGGCAAAGCTGGCGGCGCCGCTGACCGTAGAAAAGGCCCTGGACGAAGCTGCGCGTCAACATCCCACGCGCGACAACTACATCCCTAGGGCCAAAGAAATGCTGGCTCAGGCCACCGCCTTCGTCAAACAGAAGGATTTGCTCACGCTCCCGACGCGCTCCAATCTGGAGGTCATTGAAACACCGGAGTTCCTCCGCGGGATCTACGGCGTCGGCGGATTCAATCAAGCACCCGCGCTTGAACCTCAGTTGGGTGCGTATTACTGGATCACACCTATCGCCAAGAGTTGGTCTGCCGCACGCGCGGAATCCAAACTGCGCGAATACAATGAGTACGGTTTGCAGCAGCTGACAATCCACGAGGCCATGCCCGGCCACTACGTGCAGTTAGAGTACGCCAACGACGTTCAGCCGCTTCCGCGGCGTCTGTTGCGCACGATCTTCGCGAACGGCCCGTACGTAGAAGGCTGGGGCGTCTATGCGCAGCAGATGATGTCGGAAGCCGGATATCTGGACGGGAACAAATTTATGTGGCTGACATTCTACAAGCAAATCCTGCGCGTGCTCGCCAATACAATTCTCGATGTGCGCCTCCAGACCATGGGCATGACCGATCAGCAAGCGCTCGACCTGATGACCAAAGACACGTACCAGGAGAAAGAGGAGGCGACTGCCAAACTGCAACGCGCCCAGCTTTCCTCCTGTCAGTTACCCATGTATTTTGTCGGCTGGAAAGGCTGGCTGGACGTGCGCGAAGGCTACAAGAAGGCCAAAGGCGCCGGATTTTCGCTCAAGGAATTCCACGAACGGTCTTTGAAGGAGAGCGGCGTGTCGCTGCCGGCCCTAGCGGGATTGCTCCAGTGAGTCGCCTGGCTTCCGGCTCTTCAGTAATTCCAACACCAGCAACGCCGCGCCCACGGTGATCGCGCTGTCGGCGACATTGAATGCAGGGAACTCGTAGGATCCGATAAACACCTGCACGAAGTCCGTTACCGAGCCGCGGAAGACGCGATCCCACAAGTTGCCTAAAGCCCCGCCGAATACCAGAGCCAGCGAAGTAGACATCAACCAACTTGCATTCCCGGGAAGCCGCCACAGCATCACGCCGACAATTACCATCACCACCATCGAGACGCCCACCAGCAGCACCGCACGCACAATGGGGGGCGCCTCCGCCAGCATGCTGAACGCGGCCCCCGGGTTTTCCGCGTGTACGATGTTGAAGATCCCGGGGATCACCACCGTCACGTCCCAGGCCGCGAAGCTGGAACGAATGTAGAGCTTGCTCACTCGATCCAGGATCACCACCAGCAGGATGATGATCGCGGATCGCAGGCGCAGGTTCATCCCAGCATTTCCTTCAGCGCTTCAGTGCACGAGTCGCACACTTGCCCGGTGAACACGGAGTACTTCCAGCAGCGCTCGCACTTGGCGCCCTCGGCGCGTTCCACGGTCACTTTTAATTCATCCCCAGGTTCCAAGACGACTTGTGAAGTGATGAAGAGTGCAGGCAGATCCGCAGCGTAGTCGTCGATCTTGGCCCCGGCCACGCGTACTCGCGCTTCAAGAGACGTGCCAATGAATTTCGCCTGGCGCGCTTCTTCCAGCGCCTTCAGCACTACGCTGCGCACTTCGAGCAGACGCTCCCAGCGCGCGAGCTTCGCGGAGTCCAGACCCGACGCCAACTCCCCTGGCTCCGGCAGCAATGCGAGATGAACGCTGTCGGGAGCGCCTGCTGGTTTCTGTGTGTAACTCCACACTTCTTCTGTGGTGAACGCCAGCAGAGGCGCCGCCAGCCGCGTCAGCGCGTAGTGGACTTTGTACAGCGCCGTCTGGCCACTGCGCCGTGCATGACTCTTGGTGGCCGCCGTATACAGCCGGTCTTTAAGTACATCGAAATACACCGAGCTCAAATCGGTGGTCGCGAAATCATAGATGGCACGGTAGACCTTGTGGAACGAGTGCTCGGTGTACGACGCACGGGTACGGCGGACCAGATCCTCCGTTCGCGCCAGTATCCAGCGGTCGATCTCCAGCAACTCGCCCACGGGCACTGCATCTACTTCAGGATCGAAATCGTGCAGATTGCCCAGCGCGTAGCGAAACGTGTTGCGCAGTTTTCGGTAGGCCTCGATCAAGCGGCTGACGATGGTGTCTGAGAAGCGCACGTCTTCCGTAAAGTCTACCGAGGCGGTCCACAGGCGCAGCAACTCCGCGCCATATTTATTGATGACCTTCTCGACTTCTTCCGCGCCCTTGGATTTCGAAAGCGCGTGACCCTCGCCATCCAGCGTCCAGCCGTTGGTCGCCGACGCGCGATATGGAGCTTCGCCGCGCAGCCCCACCGCGATCAGCAGCGAGCTATGGAACCAGCCGCGATACTGGTCGCCGCCTTCCAGATACATGTCGGCAGGCCAGGGCAGGTGATTCTCCGGCGTGAGCACCGCCAGGTGGCTGGCGCCCGAATCGAACCATACATCTAAGATGTCGCTTTCCTTGCGGAACGTCCGTCCTCCGCAGCGCGAGCACTTTGCGTCAGGCCCTGCCAACTCTGCCGCGTCCGTCGAGTACCATACATCCGCGGTATGGACGCGAATCAGGTCGACCACGCGATCCAGAATCTTGCGATCCGTCAGCGGTTCCGAACACGCGTCGCAATAGAACACGGTGATCGGCACGCCCCATGCGCGCTGGCGCGAGATGCACCAGTCCGGCCGCGTCGCGATCATGTTGCCGATCCGTTCTTCGCCCCACGCCGGATTCCACTTCACTTTCTTGATGGCTTCGAGCGCCTTCTGTCTGAGGCCGTTGCGGTCCATGCCGATAAACCACTGCTCAGTGGCACGGAAGATCGTCGGATGATGGCAGCGCCAGCAATGCGGATAGCTGTGCTCGATCTTGCGCGTCGCCGCGAGCGCGCCCTTGCTTTTCAGGATGTCGATGACGATCGCATTGCCGTCCCACACGCTCTTGCCCAGCAATTCTTCGGGAATCTTGCCGGAAGCGCCTTCCGCCTGGAAGAATCTGCCCGCGCCGTCCACTGGACAATACACGGCCAGTCCGTGCTCGACGCCAATCACGTAGTCTTCTTGTCCGTGCCCCGGAGCCGTGTGCACCGCGCCCGTGCCCTGTTCGAGCGTGACGTGCTCACCCAACAGACCTACAGAATCGCGCTCCAGGAAGGGATGCCGGAACAGAGTATTCGCAAGCTTCGATCCCTCAAATGTCGCCAGCGCTCGTGGCGATTCCCACGCGCAAGCCTCCGCCGTTGCGTTGAGCAATTCTTGCGCGACGATGTAGACTTCCCCGGCCTCTTCAACCGCTACGTAGTTGAATCTCGGATGGTATGCGATCCCCAGGTTCGCCGGAATGGTCCAGGGCGTCGTGGTCCAGATCAGCCCCCAGACTTTCTTGCCGGCCAGTGCTGGATCGATGGCCGCCGGATCCGTCTCCAGTGCGAAACGAACCCAGATCGACGGGCTCGTATGGTTCTCGTACTCGACCTCGGCCTCGGCCAGCGCCGTCCGGTCATGGATGCACCAATTGACTGGCTTCAGTCCCTTGTAGACATAACCTTGGTCCAGGAAGTCGACGAATGCCCCCGCGATCACGGCCTCATACTGGGCCGACATGGTCAGATAGGGGTCCTGCCAGCGGCCGAACACGCCCAACCTGATGAAGTCCTTTCGCTGCAGGTCCACGTACTTTTCGGCGTACTTGCGGCAAGCCGCGCGAATCTGCGCCGCCGACATGGACGCCTTCTTCGATCCCAGTTGTCCGTCTACCTTGATTTCGATGGGCAGCCCATGGCAATCCCAACCGGGGACGTAAGGAGAGTCATAACCCTCCATAGTCTTAAGCTTTACGATGAAATCCTTCAACAGTTTGTTGAAGGCATGGCCCAGGTGAATATTGCCGTTCGCGTAAGGAGGCCCGTCGTGCAGTATATAGGTAGGCCGACCCGCGCGGGACCCGCGAATACGATCATAGATTCCGGTCTTCTCCCATTGTTCCAGCAGCTTAGGCTCAAGCTGCGCCAGGTTGGCCTTCATCGGGAAGCCAGTCTGCGGTAAATTGACGGTTTTCTTGAGGTCGACGCCTGTCAGATCGAGCGCTTTGGGGTCGGTGTTCACGGATTCCATTCGGATATCCTCTTATGGTACAACGTCACACCATTCTCAGCCTTTACTTGTTGACAGAAATGTAAGATCGGTTTAAGATGCTGTTCACTGCATTCCGGCACTTCGTAAGGTAAGGTCCATGCATGACTTTCCAAGTCGGTGAGAAGGTGGTTTACCCCAACCACGGGGTGGCCACCATAGAGAACATCAGCAGCCGCGCATTCGCCGGCCAGCAAGAGCGTTTCTATTTGCTTCGACTTTCCGCGGGCAGCCTTACCGTGATGGTCCCCTTCTCGCACGCCGATCATGTGGGCTTGCGCAAGGTGACTCGCAACGGGCAGTTGGCCCGCGTGATCGAGTACCTGGGCGAGGGCCGCCGCAAACGCCAGCAGGATTGGAAAGACCGCTTCAAGGAAAATACCGAGAAGATGCAGAGGGGCAACCTTCTGGAAATCGCCGAGGTGTTGAAGAGCCTGCTGGTCCTGCAGGCCGAAAAGCCCCTGTCATTCCGCGAGAAGAAGATGCTGGACCGCGCCCGCCACATGCTGATCACGGAGCTTTCCACCTCGCGCGGCTGGAGCGAGGCGGACGCGGCGAAAGCGCTCGATCAGGCACTTTGCAAAGCGCAATTGCACCTGCCTGAGAAGATCTAGTTCGCCAAGCCCTCATTTTTCCCGGTCCGTATAATAAAGCTAGTGCCGCAACCGCTTCGCTTTCGCATGGAGTATTGGAAAGACGGCAACTGGTATGTCGGCCGCCTTCCGCAAGTGCCGGGTGTGTTTAGCCAAGGCGCGACGCTGGACGAATTGGAGCGCAATATTCGGGACGTTTACCGGATGATGCTCGAAGAGCACAGAACCGCCATGCGTTAGCATGCGGTTTCGGACGTCGGCTAGTGTACGCGTTCTTTGATGCGCTCGCGGATTACTAGCTCGTCGAATATCGCAAGCACCTGTTTGCGGTACTGGTAGGCACGCTGGAGTCTCGCTTGCACTGCCAGTTCATTGCGGTGGCGCTTCAAGAGTTTGTCGAGCAGCTTGCGCGGCACGTCGATATCGCGGCGCAGGGAATCGGCGGAGTGACCGCGTAGAAACAGCCCGTAAAACAGCGCCGCTTCGCGCTGCGGCGCCATCGGATCGATTTCGTCCAACAGCAAACTGTTGGGCGACGGATTCCGCTCGACCTGACCCCGGGCAATCATGATTTCTGCCACCAAAATCGAAGTATAAACGGCTGGCGCTATGGACGCAATAGGCGATATATATTAAGCTGCGGCCCGTGGACGCACCGTACGCGCGATCTCCTCGGCCTTCGTCTCAGCGGCCGTCGCCAAATCGTAAGACGTTTGCAGATTCAGCCAGAACTTCGGCGTCGTATTGAAGTACCGCGCCAACCGCAGCGCGGTATCGGCGGTGATGCCGCGGCGACCATGGACGATCGGGGGATGAGATTCGTTTGGTTTGGTTCATGGGTACTCGCGTGGAGGACTTGCGCTACTTTCTTTTGGACCTATCCCATTATCCCCCGCCTGATCCGCACCCACCCTTCAAACACGGGGGGATTCTCCAGCCACGTGGTCAGCCACAAGATCATTTCCTCTTTGTCTGCTTGTTTGCTGGGAATTCTCGCGGCCAAGCGAGCGTGGTCTTTGGCCGTGATCACCAGACGCCGCACCGCCATACGGCGCGCGGCGTCTGCCTGCTGATACTCTTCGAGCAATCGCAACAGGCTCGTCTCTAACTCCTCAAACGTTCTTTGCCGGACACCTTCCACCATCGCTGCAAGCGGCACTCCACATTCCCGCAACAGCCTTCGAAGATAGCTCTCGGATACCGGTGCCAGTGCAATGCGCAGCTCCGCGAACTCCGGTTCACCGATGCGCGCCGGTTGGTGTTCCTCCAGCCATCGCGCTAGCTTAGCGGTTTTGCAGGTGCCCTGCATGCTTAAACGCTTGGCGATACGCGATCACGGCCTTCTCATGCTGCGCCATGGTCGCCGAAAACTGGTGCCCTCCGCCGCCGGGTTTGGCGACGAAGAACAGGAACGAAGTCACGGCCGGTTGTAGCGCGGCAGCCAGCGACTGAGCGCCGGGGTTCGCGATGGGTCCCGGAGGCAGTCCTGCGTTTTGGTAGGTGTTATAGGGATTCGTGCTGGCAAGATCCGAGCGATGAATTGCCCCCCGGTAGCGGTTTTCGAGGAGTGCCGCATAGATGGTTGTCGGATCGCACTCCAGGCGCATCCCCTTTTCCAAGCGGTTCTGGAAGACGCTCGCGACCATCGGACGCTCATCGGCCGCGGCCGTCTCCTTTTCCACCAGTGATGCCAACGTGACCGTGCGATGCGGATCGGCTTCTTTCCCGGCAATCACCTTCGTCCACTCCTTCCGGAATTCCTCCGTCATCATCCTTACTAGCTGCGCCGCTGTAATGGCGTGGGTCAGGCGATAGGTGGAGGGGAACAGATAGCCTTCCAGGGTTCGGGCTTGCGGCGCCAAGTCGCTGATCAGAGCAGGGTCCTCGGCGGCCTTTAAAAAATTCTCGGCGGACATCACGCCATCCGCCTCAAGGGAGCGGCCGATATCGAAGATGTTGCTGCCTTCCGGTACCGTGAATTCGAAGTAGTAGATGTCACCCCGCGCGATGCGGTTGAATACGTCGAACACGCTGGCCGCCGTCGCGAAGCGATATTCGCCGGCCTGCAACTTGGCCGAAGGTTGGAAGGCGCGCACCAGCAAGAACTCCCACGGATAGCGGATCACGCCGTCCTTAGCCAACTCCTGGGCGATTCCCGCGGTGCCAGTGCCGCGCGCAATATCGACGTAAGTTTCGGACTGGAACCCCTGATAGGGCGTGGCAAGTTCCCAAGCCGCCAGTCCCGCCAGCGCACAAATCAACGCGATCAGCAGTTTCACGCGGTACCCCCGGCATCCAGATAGCTGGCCAGCAGGATCACCGCCGCCAGCCGGTCGATCGCTTTGGCCCGTTTCTCAATGCTGATGCCGCTCTGCTTCAGGACGCGCTCGGCCTCCTTGCTGGTGAGGCGCTCATCCCAAAAGCGCACGGCGAGCCCGGTACGCTGGGTCAAGCGTTCCCCAAAATCGCGCGTGTAGACCGCCTGCCGCCCTTCGTCGCCGCGCATGTTCAGTGGATGTCCGAGAAGAACCAATTGCACCTCATGCTCCCGCGCGATGGCTTCGAGCGCCGCGATATCCTCGCGAATAGTGGTGCGCTGCAGCGTGTCCAGGCCTTGAGCGGACATGCCCAAGGGGTCGCTCAGCGCCAATCCGATACGCTTCTTCCCCAGATCCAGCGCCAGAATTCGTCCGTTCCCTGTATTTTGCTGGAATTCCACGCTCTATCCAAATTATAGTGATAAGTAAGGGTATTCACGACCCGTGGTGGTCCAAAACACATCGGCGCAAAAATCGCTCCAGTTTGGCGTGGGAGTTCTTGCGGCTGCGGCGGCCATCGCGCTGCTCTACTTCGGCCGAGTCTTTTTTATCACGGTGATCGTCGCGGCGATGATCGCTTTCCTGCTCGATCCGCTCGTCGTCTTTTTCATGAAGCTGCGCATGCCCCGCGGCCTGGCCAGCTTCGTGGTGTGCAGCATCACCCTGGTTTTCCTGTATCTGGCCGGCCTGGGCCTCTATTTGCAAAGCCAGCAGATCGCCGCCGACCTGCCCGCTTACGGGGCGCGCATCAGCGAAATGCTGGATTCCGTCGCCACTCGTATGGAGGGCTTCGAGAATGGCATTTACCGCAGCGTGATGCCGCGCCGCTTGCAGCCGCAGAGCGATCCGGTGCCCGCCGGCGCCGCGGATACGCCGGCGCGCGGGAAAAAGAAAAAAGCCGAGCCGCCACCGCTGCCTCCGGCGGTGCAGGAAGTGCATATTCAGCAGGAGCCGACACCGATATTTTCTTACGCGTACACCTATCTGACCGAATATTACGATGTCCTGTTGATGGCTTCTTTCGTGCCATTCCTGGTGTACTTTTTGTTGAGCTGGCGCGACCACATTCGCGGGCGCTACCTGCTGATATTTGAGGGAGAAAACCGCCAGGCCGCCGCCTCCACCTGGCATGGCCTCGGCGATATGGTGCGGGCATATGTGATCGGCAATTTCATGCTGGGGATCTTACTCACCGTCGCCAGTGCATTGCTGTTCGCATCGGTCAAGCTGCCGTATTGGTTGATCATCGCGCCAGTGAGCGGCTTTCTGAGTTTGGTGCCCTATATCGGATTGCCTCTGGCACTGCTCCCGCCGGTGGTGGCCGCACTCCCTGCCTCCAAGGAACCGGCCCTATATCTGTTTCTCACCGTGAGTGTGGCGATGCTGCACTTGCTGGCGCTGAATTTGCTTTATCCCAAATTTGTGGGAGCCCGCGTGCACTTGAATCCACTGGTGGTTACGATCGCGCTTATGTTCTGGGGCATGCTGTGGGGGGCTCTGGGCCTGCTTCTGGCCATTCCCCTTACGGCCGCGCTGAAAGCGCTGTGCGATCACGTCCCGGCATTGCAACCCTATGGACGCCTGTTGGGCGATTGACGGGGTGATAGACGATGAGCAAAGGATTCTGGATCTTCCTGGCGGCGGGACTCGCAGTGGTGGGTGGCTTGATCTTCACAATGCTGACGGCCACGCAGGGCGCGCATTTGCGGCTGGAGGGCAAGATCCTAAAGGTGCGCGTTCTGGCGCTGCCGGGCAGCGGAGCCTCGATCGTGATCGTCGATTTCCGCGCCACCAACCCCTCCAACGTCCCGTTCGTGGCGAACGCCGTGACACTTCACCTGGAACCCGCCACCGGAGACGCCGCGGATGGCAGAACCATCTCCAAGAGCGATGTTGAAAATATCTTCCGTTACCAAAAACTGCTGGGTCCGAAGTACAACGACATACTGAGCTTGCAGGACCGCATCCCGGCGCATCAGACGGTGGACCGGATGGCGGGCGCGCGCTTCGAACTAACGGAGGCCGTCGTTAATGCGCGCAAGTCGCTTCGCATCCGGATAGAAGATGTCGACGGGACTGCCGCTGAGCTGGTGGAATGACGGTCCGCGTCAAAGTTATCCCTCGCAGCGCGAAAACGGAAATTGCCGGAGAAATGGCCGACGGAACGCTCAAGGTCAAGATAGCGGCGCCGCCGGAGAAGGGCAAAGCTAACGAAGCGCTTTGCGCTTTTCTCGCGGGACACTATGGCGTTCCGCGCCACGCCGTGACCATCGTCAGTGGCCACTCGGCCGCGCTGAAATTAGTACGCGTGGAGGATTAGGGTTTTATCGCTGCCGGAACCGTCGCGCTGGCGTCTAGTGACTTCGCGGCAAGGGCGGCCAAGTCTCGCGGCTGATACCTGCGGACGTAGTTTTGGATGGCGAATTCAAACCAGCGCATCCCCATTGCCCTGGCTTCGGCGAGCGCGCGGTCGCTCTTCCACTTATCGTGTTCCACCCGATAGCAGGCAATCACGCCACCGGTGCGATCCGCTCCGCGCCTGCAGTGGACGAATACAGGTCCCGCGTTTGAGTCTTCCATCAGGCCGAGCACTTTTATCATGCTTTCATTCGAAGGTGTCGCCATCCCGCGCATCGGCACGCTGACATACCGCATGCCGGCTGATGAGACAACTCTCTGCTCCCACTCGGAACGGCCGCCCGGCTCGCGGAGATCGATTACGGTCTTAATCCCCAGTTTGCTCAGATTGCGGAAGCCTTCCGCGCTGGGTTGCGCGCCACGGTACACATGCTCATCGACTTTTTGGAAATTGCCGACGCCCTGCACCACCGTTGCGGCAAATCCTGTACTTACCAAGGACGCTGCCAGGAAGAGAGTAGCTAAGCGTTGCACTGCGAACATAAATATTTGATGTGGCGGACACTTGATTGGTTTCAAGCGTTGCGTCTGTAACCGCAATGATACCAGCGTTTGTTTAATAGTCTGTAACGCTGCCGAGTGGGGTGTCTCTAACTGTCAGAACCGGGACTCCGTTGTCCGGCAGAGGACGTCTCCAATCGCCCGCTCGGCGGGCAGTGCTGGCGTACAAGATTAATATGTCGGGGACATTGGCGATAGCTCGTCCCTTGCGTCCCCCGCTCGAATGTATTATTATTCATGTGGTTGAATAAAAATTCATTTGGGAGGACGCCCATGGCCGCGCCTATTCGCAAGCTCGCTCAGCCGCTCGCACAAAATGTGCTGTCCGATCTCGACTTGTCGGTCGAGGCGCTGACGCACTTGCTTGAACTTGCGGAACAGATGAAGCGCACTCCCGCGCGGTTCACGAAGACCTTGTCCGGCCGTTATCTCAGCCTGCTATTTGAGAAGCCCTCGCTGCGCACGCGGCTGACCTTTGAACTCGCGATCAAGCAACTGGGGGGCGACTCTGTAAATTTCGCCGGGCCCATCGGGGAACGTGAACCGATCAAGGACGTCGCCCGCAATCTAGAGCGCTGGACGCAGTGCATTGTGGCGCGCGTATTCGCGCAATCCACCATCGAAGAGCTGGCGAAGTGGTCGCGCGTCCCGGTTATCAACGCGCTGAGCGATCGTTATCACCCGTGCCAGATCCTGGCCGACATGCTGACGCTCCGGGAGCGTTTTGGACAGCTCGAAGGCGTCAAGCTGGCATTCGTCGGCGATGGGAATAATGTTGCCCATTCATTGATGCTTACCGCCGGGCGGCTGGGCGTGAACGTTGCCGTGGCGACACCGCGGGGCTACGAACCCGACGCCGATATCGTGAAGCAGGCGTCCGCGATGGGATCGATTAGTGTGACCCAAGATCCTGCCGAAGCCCTGGCCGGCGCCGATGCCGTCTATACAGATGTCTGGACCAGCATGGGCCAGGAAGCGGAATCGTCCAAACGCCGGCGCGCGTTCGCGCCTTATCAGGTCAACCCGGAACTGTTTGCGTTGGCCAAGCCCGATGCGATCTTTATGCATTGCCTTCCCGCCAAGCGCGGCGAAGAGGTCACGGATGAGATGGTGGAATCTCCGCGCTCCGCCGTTTTCGATCAGGCTGAAAATCGTCTGCATGCGCAGAAGGCGCTGCTGGTGATGCTGCTGGGCTAGCGCTGGCGCGTCCAAACAATCTATGAACCAACCTAAAAAAGTTGCTCTCGCCTACTCCGGCGGACTGGATACATCGATCATCATTCCGTGGCTGAAAGAAAACTACGGCTGCGAAGTGGTTGCCGTGTGCGGCGACATCGGGCAGGGAGGCGGCGAGCTCAAAGGCCTGGAGGCCAAGGCTCTCAAGACCGGCGCTTCCGAAGTTTACGTCGCCGATATGCGCGAAGAGTTCCTGACCGACTATGTGTGGCCCATGGTCCGCGCCGGCGCCGAATACGAATACAAGTACTTGCTCGGAACTTCAATCGCGCGTCCGCTGCTGGCGAAAAAGCAAGTGGAAGTAGCGCTCGAGACGGGATGCGATGCGCTGGCGCACGGCTGCACTGGCAAGGGCAACGATCAGGTGCGTTTCGAGCTCACCTACAAGGCGCTGGCTCCGCAGTTGCCTGTGATCGCTCCTTGGCGCGAGTGGGACATTGTGTCGCGCGAGGACGCTATCGAGTACGCGGCGAAACACAAGGTGCCGATTTCGCAGACCACCAAGAAGATCTACAGCCGCGACCGCAACATCTGGCACATCTCGCACGAAGGCGGAGAGCTGGAAGATCCCAAGAACGCCGCACCCGAGGAAATCTGGATGCTGACACGGAGTCCGCAGGATGCTCCCACCAAGCCCGAAGATGTGACGATTGGCTTCAAGTCCGGCCGCCCAGTTTCCGTAAATGGCAAGGCAATGTCCGCCGTCGCGTTGCTCGAAGAGTTGAACAAGATCGCCGGCAAGCATGGCGTCGGACGCGTGGATCTGGTGGAGAATCGCTACGTCGGCATGAAGTCGCGCGGCTGTTATGAGACGCCGGGCGGAACGCTGATCATGGCTGCGCACCGTGAGATCGAAGGGCTGACGCTGGATCGCAGCCTGTCGCACTACAAACAGGCGCTAGCGCTCGATTATGCCGATCTGGTTTACGCGGGGCTGTGGTTTACTCCGCTGCGCGAGTCGCTGGATGCGTTCTTCGAGAAGGCTACCGAGGACAATACTGGCGAAGTGACGTTGCGTCTTTACAAGGGCGGGTTCCAGCCGGTTAGCCGCAAGTCACCGAATTCCCTGTATTCGCTCGATATCGCCAGCTTCACAATGGGTGCAGAGTACGACCAGAAGGACGCACGCGGCTTCATCAACTTGATCGGGCTGCCGATGCAGGTACGGGCCTCGCTCAAGAATTCGAGAAAAGCGAAGAAGAAAAAATGAAACTGTGGGGCGGGCGATTCGAGGAAGGCCCCTCGGAAGTCTTCGAGCGCTTCTCCGGATCGTTACATTTCGACAGGCGGCTGATTCAGGCCGACATTCAGGGTTCGCAGGCGTTTGCGCGGGCCCTGGAAAGCGTCGGCATCCTGACTGCGGCGGAGCGAGCGCAATTGGTGACGGCGTTCGATCAGATCGCTGCCGATACCGCGCAGCCAGAGTTTTACGATGGCGCTACGGATGAGGATGTTCATACTCTGGTCATCCGCAAGCTGAAGGAAAAGGTTGGGGCGCTATCGGAAAAAATCCACACTGGCCGCAGCCGCAATGAACAGGTCTCTCTGGATGTGCGGTTGTGGCTGCGCGGCGAGATTGATCGCGCGCTCGATCTGCTCGCTGGGCTGATGCAGGCCTTGCTCGATTGCGCCCAGCGAGATCCCGCTGCGGTGGTTCCAGGGTACACGCACTTGCGGCGGGCACAGCCTGTCCTGTGGACGCATTATCTGCTCGCCTATTTTGAAATGTTCGCGCGCGATGTTGAGCGGTTGCAGCAGGCGCGGGTCCGAGCGAATGTAATGCCCCTCGGCAGTGGAGCGCTCGCGGGTAGCGGCTTTCCGTTCGATCGCGAGGCAATCGCGCGGGATCTAGGCTTCGCGGCGATTACCAACAACAGCATGGATGTCTCGGGCGACCGGGATTTCGCGCTCGATTTTCTGTGCGCGGCTTCTACGACGATGCTGCATCTGAGCCGCCTTTCCGAAGACTGGATCCTGTATTCGAGCGAAGAGTTCGGATGGCTCGATCTGGGAGACGGCGTCACCAGCGGTTCCAGCTTGATGCCGCAGAAAAAGAATCCGGATTCGCTGGAACTGATTCGCGGCAAGTTCGGCAGGGTCTTCGGAGACATGAACTCGCTGTTCATGACAATGAAGGGCTTGCCGATGACCTACAACCGCGACATGCAGGAAGACAAAGAACCTCTATTCGACGCTGCGGATCAGTTGTGCGGTTCGCTGGCGATGGCCCGCGAGGTTGTGGCCACCGCGAAGTTAAAACCGGAGCGTCCCGCGCAAGCGGCCGACGAAAGCTGGGTTGTCGCGACGGACCTCGCCGAAGCGCTGGCGCGCAGCGGGACTCCGTTTCATCAGGCGCACCAGATCGCTGGACGTCTGGTGCTCGAAAGTGTTCGCAACGGCAAGAAGCCATCGGATTGGAACGCGGAATCCCTGAAAGCCTTCGCTCCGGAATTCACGCCGGAGTGCGCCGCGGTACTAAATCCGAGCGAGGGCATGAAGACTCGCGAGATCGCAGGTGGCACTGGTCCGGTCCACGTCGCGAAAGCGCTGGAGCAAGCCCAGGTTCGATTGAAGAAGATCCGCGCATGAACAAGAGTTATCGCCAGAGCCAAATCGTAAAGCTGATCCGTGCGCGGAATCTGCACACGCAGGACGAACTGGCCCGGGCCTTGCGCGCGCTCAAGATTCCGGCGACGCAAGTCACGCTTTCGCGCGATATCAAAGAATTAGGGCTGATCAAAACACCCTCCGGCTATTCGCAGGTGAGCGCGGAGGTGGCGGTCACGCCACCGGGTCCGGATGTGGCAACGCTGGCACGTGAAGTCTTGCGCGATATTCGGCAGGCACAGAATCTATTGGTGCTGAGGACGCCTCCCGCCAATGCCAATGCGTTAGCCGCGGCTCTAGATCACGCCGATTGGCCCGAAGTGACCGGCACCATCGCCGGGGATGACACGGTCCTGGTGGTCGCGCCCGACGTGAAGACTGCCGACCTGCTGCGCGCCAGGTTCCTCAAATTCCTGAGGTAGGCGGAGCGAGCTAGGGCGCGAGGATCTCGCCCCACGCCACCTGGTAAGCCTCGAGTACTCCCTGGAGATTCCTGCCCGCCCGCACAAAGACGTGTTTGTTGAGCAGCGGTGCGGCTGCTTCGGAGTAGTGAGTGTCGGCTCGCAGGGCAAGCGTCCGCAGTCCATTGCGGGTTTTCAGAGTGATCTTAGAGCCCTCTGTCTTGACGACGAGGCCCGAGTAAGTCAGATAGCCACGCGGCGTCCATGTCTCGCGAGGCGGCAGCGCCTTGCGTAACGACTTCACCGGCTCATAAACCACCGACAGTATTCGCACGTAACACGAACGCGCCGGAGCCCTGCGGTCGGAGAGGACTTCGACAGGCTCACCGCCGCTCAGGTCAGCCGAATCAATCGGCCATTGGTTGCGCTGGAACAACGTGTGGTCGTCGTAGAAGCAATCGTAGACCGCCCCGTTGGCTTGGCGCACGGAAAGACTACCGTCCTGCCAGGTGACCAGACTTCCGCGCAGGATACCCACGGGCATCGCCTGCTGAGCGTGAAGGGCCGTGCTTAGAATCAGCAGCGCAAAGAGGTGCACGCGCATGCATGCATTATACGCGCTTGCGATTTCTGGAGTAACTGGCTGTAACCTTGGTGTGGACGCCGCCGCGCGGCATGAAATCGCCAATGAGCGTGGCCTGAATGGGTTTCGCGTACTTGACGATATCGGCTAGCATGCGGTTCACTACGTTCTCCTGGAAAATGCCGAGATTGCGGAAGGCCAGCGTGTACATCTTGAGCGACTTCAGTTCCAGGCACAACTTATGCGGGACGTAGCGCAAAATCAAGACGCCGTGATCGGGAAGTCCGGTCTTCGGGCAGATCGACGTGAACTCCGGCATCTCTATTTCGATCTCGTAGCCGGTGTCATACTGATTCGGCCAGACTTCAATCTCAGGAAGCTCGGCCTTGACGCCAGCGGCCGCGTGATCGTCTGTATACTGCCGTTTCACTCAGGCGTCTCCAGTGCGCGTGAGAGCAGGTCGAGGAACAGGCCGACGTCCGTAACGACGCCGACTGCTTGTCCGGTGCCACGATCGCTCACCTTGGTGGCAACCGCCGGGTTGATGTCCACGCACACGATCTTCACCCAACTGGGCAGCATGTTACCGGTGGCGATGGAATGCAGCATGGAGCCTAGGCACAGCACCAGCCCCGCGCCCTTCAATTGCGCGGCGTAAGCGTCCTGCGCCAGGTTCATATCCGTGATGGTGTCAGGCAACGGTCCGTCATCGCGCAAGCTGCCCGCGAGCACGAAGGGCACACCCGCTTTCACGCATTCATACATCACGCCGCTTTTCAGGCGCCCGGTGTCAACCGCCTTGGCAATGCCACCCGCGTGGTAGATGGCGTTGATGGCGCGCATGTGATTGCGGTGGCCGTGCTCTTCCTGCCGTCCGTCGCTTTGGCGCACGCCGAGCGAAGTGCCAAGCAGCGAGGCTTCGATATCATGCACGCCCAGGGCATTACCGGCGAGCAGAGCCTGCACCCAGCCGCCGCGTATCAACGTGGCGAGCGGAGCCGCTCCGCCAGTGTGCACGGTAACGGGACCGGCTACAACTACAATTCTTTGTCCAGTCTCGCGGCACTGGCGCATGAGGGCGGCGGTTTGGCGCATGGCCGTTTCCACTTGCCGCTCGGAGGAAATTCCATTGCTCATGAAGGCGAACGCAGTGCGGTCGCGCTCCTTCGATTCGGGAACTACGCGAATACCGCGCATACCAACAACCACGCGGTCCCCTTTTTTCAGATCGCGCAGCCGGCGACAGATGGCGTGCCCATTCTGGACCACGATCATGGCGTCCATGCGCTGGTTTTCCACTTCGATCCAGTCGTGTTCATGGCGGACCAGTGTCTTGTGGTTGGTGGTGGAGTAGAAGTCTTCAGGCGCGCAGCAATCGCGCTCCACCGTGACCAACTCGGCCGACCCCGAATCGGCCGGAGTGCAACCCAGATCCAGAAGCTGGCTAAGGATCTGTTCCATATCGGTGGCGCTTTCGGTCTCTATCTTCAGGCGCAGGTGCGAGTTATCGGCGTTGGTGCGGCCGATCTCGAACTGTTCGACTTCAAAGCGGCCGTTGTATTCGACCACCGTGTCGAAGATCTGCTCCATCAGGTGCGAATCAATCAGGTGGCCTTCGGCCTCAACGACTTCCTGTTGCATGGGTAACTTTCAGGATAACTCGTACTATCGCATCCACGCTATGTTATCATCAAACTAAGAAGTGATAACATGATCCGCACCCAAGTAAGCCTCGACAAGCACGAGTACACTTTGGCGAAGAAAGAGGCGCGAGCCCTGGGGATCTCAGTCGCGGAATACGTGCGCCGGGCAATTCGCGAGACGCTGCCTGTGTCCGGCGGCGGCCCGTGGATGCGCTATGCGGGCTTTATGGAGTCGGGAGACTCTCGTTCGAGCCAGTCGATTGACGACATCGTTTATGGCGCGAAAGACTGAGTGCTACGTCGATACCTCGGGTTTCATTGCTTTTCTCGACAAGTCGGATAGTTACCACGCCCTATACCGCAGGCTGTTTTCGGAACCTCCGCCACTAGTGACCTCGGCGCTGGTGATCGCTGAGGGGCACGGATGGTTCCTTCGGCGTTACGACCAGCACCGGGCCGCGCAATTTCTAGCCTTTATTGACGCCTTGCCTGGACTCGTGATCGAAGCATTCGGCGCGGAGGGATTAACTCGAGCGAGCCGCATCGTGAAAAAGTACGGGGGCCAAAAGCTCACCCTGGCCGATGCTCATGGTCTGGCTATCATGCAACTCCGCAAGACCGCAATGTGCTGGTCCACTGACCGGCATTTGGGGTTGAACGGAGTTCCGCTCGTCCTATAGCCGCGCGAGTTTCGCGGCGCTGATGGCTTGTCCCACGTGCCGCTGGGTGTGCTCGGCGATGTGAACCAGAAGCCCGATGACCGTTGTCGGGAGCTGTTTGCGACCCACTCCGCGGGGATCGGTAAGGTGTGCGGGATCTAGGGCGCGTGCGGTCTCCTCAGCCTTCTTGAACGCTGCGTCAATGCCGGCGAGCAGTTCTTCGCGTGTGGCACCGGGCTCTTTTTCGGCCTTGAGCACAGCAATCTGTGTGTCCGAAAGCTGGCCGCCGCTAACGTAGGTCATCAAGCGGTCGGTCGATCCCGCGATATGGCGCAGATGAAATCCGACGGATCCGAAGGCGTGGGGCGTAGCCCATATTTGTTCGGTTGTCAGGTCCGCAGTGTACTTGGCCAAGTCCTCACGCGCCATCTGGAACGAATAGAACAGCGGCGCGACTAGAGTGTTGACTCCGGGAAGCGGGCCTCTCATCCATGGCTCGATATCGGGTTTGGTTTCAGGCTGGCTCATGATTTCTCATGAACAATAGCAGATCCAGACTGAAGGTTACACGCATCGCCTCGACCGGCCGCCTGCGCAGCGGGCGATAGATGGAATGCAGGACATCATGCACGGCGTCGGCGTCCAAGTCGGCTGTTGTCGTTGCTCTCCGCTGGCCGAGGAACCGGAAGCCTGGGGCGAAGGCTTCAATGGTACGGGCTGAACGGTCCCGGCCGGTTCCACGCAACTCGATGAGGTCGTCCGGCGCGGGGAGGGCAACCAGAAGGCGTCCGCCGTCGCGAAGCACGCGCCGGAATTCACTTGCGTTCATCCGCGCCGTGATCGATAGCACCGCTGAGAACGAGTTGTTGGCGTAGGGGACGAAGCGGTCGGCGTTGGCCACGATCCATTCGCATTCGGGATAACGCCGCGCCGCGAGATCGATCGCTGGAATCGAGATGTCGATACCGTATCCTTTAAATCCGTTCGAGGCGGCGAGCGAACCCACGTAGAAGCCGTCCCCGCAACCTGCGTCGAGAACGAGATCATCCTGCGACGCCGCCAGCATCTCCCCAATCGCGCTCAACAACGGTGCGGTTACACCGCGGTCGTGCAATCGGCGGCGCGCTGCTACTGCTTCCGGCGTATCACCTGGCCGCTTGGATCGCCGGTCCTGTGGCTGCAACAGGTTGATGTATCCGCTGCGCGCAACATCGAAGGAATGGCCGCGCGGGCAAAACAGCCTTCGTTCCTCGCGAGCCAGGGGCAAGTGGCAGTCGCGGACGGGGCAGAGGAGCATTCGTCGAGTGTAGCGAATCGTGGTTTGCATTTTTCTAGAGAACTTTCCATGGCTTGCACAACTTATTCTTGTGGCACTCCTCGCGCTCCTGCTTCTGCTGGTCCAAAGCCATGCCGAGTATGTGGGAGGGACCGTGCCGACACTCGCGAGCGGCGCCGGCGGATCGGTGGAGCTTTCTGACGCAAGCTACTTCGCCTTTTATGCGAAAGGCAAACAGGTGCGGGTCCCGTATGAACACATCAACCTGCTGGAGTACGGACAGAAAGTTGACCGGCGCCTGCTGATGGCGGTGGTGATTTCGCCCATGTTCCTGCTGAGTAAGTCGCGGAAACATTTCCTCACCGTGGGCTATAGCGACGACGAAGGCAAGCAGCAGGCTATGGTATTTCGCGTCGATAAGAATGGCATCCGATCACTGCTGGTTAGCTTGGAGGCGCGCACCGGGCTAAAGGTGCAGTATCAGGACCCGGAGGCCCGCAAGGCCGGGAAAGGATAGAGAATGCCGATGACTCCGCTGCTTCTTTTCGTGATGTTGGCGCAAGCGCCCGACGATGTCTCGTCGCAGATGGTGGGCGTCAAGCGCGTTTTCGTTGACCGTCTGACCGGCGGGGAGACCGCCGCGCAGATGCGCGATCTGCTGATCAGCAGTCTGCACGGTTCGCGCCTCTTTGTGGTGACGGAAAACACCGAACGCGCCGATGCGTTTTTGCGTGGAGCTGCGGAGGATCTGGTTTACACTGACAACTTTCAGTCGTCGGAAGGCGTCAATGGGCGGCTGGGCGAATCGGAAAGAAGCTCCAGCAGCAGCGGCACTCGGTACAACGGGAGTGGAGGAAGCATAAGCCGCAGCGCGGGCCGGTCGCTCAGCCTGGGCGTGGGCGAGACGGAATCGACCAATATTCACGAGCGCAAACACGAGGCCATGGCGACAGTGCGCCTGGTGAACAAGGACGGCGACGTGATGTGGTCCACTACGCAGGAAAGCACTGGTGCGAAATTTCGCGGAGCCAGCGCCGATGTGGCGGACAAGATTACACGCCAACTGGCTGCGGATCTGGAAAGATTACGGAGAAAGTAGCTATTCCTGCACCGGCATTTGCGTGTCGGTGTCGCGCCATGCGCTGAGTTTCAGGCGGCGGCACACCCAGCATAGGCCTTCGCTGGAATTAGGAGCGCATTCCTCGCCGCAGACTGTGCAGCGCGCCATATGCTTCATGCGGTCGGTTTCAATCGCGCGCTTGGCCTCTTCGATTAGGGCCTGCGGAATGACCGGAGTTTCCGACACAGCTTCGTGCGCTAGTGGGCGTTTGCGTCTCACAATTTCACTATAACAGTAGATCGGCGGCATTGTAAGATTACAACAGAACTAGTACTAAGCCACCCTATTCATGTCCAAGACAGCTTTTCTTTTTCCCGGGCAGGGCTCGCAGTACGCCGGTATGGGCAAGTCTCTGGCGGAAGCCTATCCCGAAGCCGCCCGCGTGTTTGAAGACGCTGACGCGGCGCTCGGATTCTCCATTTCCAAGTTGTGCTTTGAAGGCCCCGAAGAGGAGCTGAAGCGAACCGAGATCACGCAGCCCGCACTGGTGACGGTAAGCATCGCGGCGCTGCGTGTTCTCCAGGCCAAAGGTGTTGAGCCCGACTATGTCGCCGGGCACAGCCTGGGCGAATATTCAGCGCTGGTCGCCGCCGGGTCACTCGATTTCGCGGATGCCGTGCGCCTGGTGCACAAGCGCGGCCAATACATGCAGGAGGCAGTACCAGCGGGAGTGGGCGCCATGGCGGCGCTGTTAAAGCTGCCCGAGGGCGCGCTGGACAAGATTCTGGCGGACGCAGCGCAGGGCGAAGTGGTGACCGCCGCGAATATAAACTCGCCAGATCAGATCGCCATCGCGGGACATACAGGAGCTGTGGAGCGCGCCGCCGAACTTGCGAAAGCCGCGGGCGCGCGCCGCGCGGTGATGCTGCCGGTGAGCGCTCCCTTCCACTGTCCGTTGATGCGTCCCGCGCAGGAGCGTCTGAAGGCCGATCTTGACGCGACGACATTCCGCGATCTGACGGTGCCTCTGATCAACAACTGGCAAGCGCGCGAAATTCGCAGCGGCGCCGAAGCCCGTGAAGGGCTGTACCACCAGGTACCCAATCCGGTTCTTTGGATGGATTCGATACGCTCCCTGGCCGCCGCAGGAATCACGCGTTTCATTGAGGTCGGCCCCGGTGGAGTCCTCACCGGGCTGCTCCGCAACATCGACCCGGCACTAACCGGTCTGAAGTTCGGCGAGGCGGCGGATTGGGAGAAATTGGGCTCCGCCACGCCGATTGCTCTAAAATAGGGAAAGTGATTCCGCGCACGCTTCAGATTGGTCCGGTCAAGATCGCCCCGGCGACGGTTCTCGCGCCCATGGCCGGCGTCACGGACACGGTTTTCCGCCGCCTGATCCGCAACCAGGGCGGCTGCGGACTCATCATGACCGAGTTCACCAGCTCCCATGGCATTGTGGCTGCGGCGCGCGCGACCAAGCCCACGCGGACCTTCCGTTACCTGTATTTCGATCCTGAAGAGCATCCCATCTCCGCTCAATTATTCGGCTCCGACCCCGTTGTGATGGCAGACGCCGCGCGGCATTGCCAGGACATGGGCTTCGATATCGTCGACATCAACTTTGGCTGCCCGGTAAAAAAAGTAGTGACCTGCAACGGCGGATCGGGCTTGCTGCGCGACCTCCCCCTGGTCGAGAAGATCCTCACCAGCGTGCGCGCGGCGATCTCCATTCCGCTGACCATGAAGTTCCGCGCCGGCTGGAATGACCGCGAGCTCGTGAACGTCCGCATGGCCCGCCTCGCCGAAGATTGCGGCTTGCAGGCCATCGCCCTCCACCCCCGCACGCGCGAGCAAGGCTACAGCGGCCACGCCGACTGGACCCGCATTGCCGAAGTAAAAGCGGCGGTGAAGATTCCGGTTATTGGCAACGGCGACGTTCTCACGCCCGAAGACGCCGTCCGCATGGTGCGTGAAACCGGCTGCGATGCCGTGATGGTGGGACGCGCAGCTTCGTCGAATCCCTGGATTTTCCGCCAGATTGAGGACTACGCCACCACCGGCCGCTACGAAGTCCCGCCGGAAAGCGCGCGCTACGAAATCATGCGGCGCTACTACCTTATGCTCGAAGAGCACCGCTCCATGGACGCGGTTGGCAAGATGAAGCAGTTCGCTACTTACTTTACGCATGGAGTCCGCAACGGCGCGCAGCTTCGCGCCAGCATCTATCACGCGCACAGCACCGCCGAGATTCTGAGTTTGGTGGACGCCTTCTTCGAGCGCGAACTCGCCGCCCCCGCGGCATAACAGGCGACGTGGACGAACAACCGGGCGCCCTCGACGCTTTGCTGGCGGAACGCGATCGGCTAAAGCAGCACTGTGAGAGCCTGCAAGCCCAGCTTGCGAACCTGGGCTATCCTCCGGGCCACTTCTACTCACCGATCGTAGACGCGAGCGATCCGCGGGTGATGGAGGCCGTTCGCAATCGCGTGAGCGCTCCCTTTCCGGCGGGCATTGCGCTCGACGTTGAGAAGATGACGTCGCTGATGCAACGTCTGGCGGAGCAGCATCGCCATTTTCCGTTCCCGCGCCACCAGCAACCGGAATATCGCTTCTACTTCGACAACCCGTTCTTCGGTTGTCACGATGCCAGCGTGCTGTTTTCCATGCTCCTGGAATTCAAGCCGCGCCGCATCGTCGAGGTTGGATGCGGCCACAGTTCCTGCCTGCTTTTGGACACCAGCGAACGCTTCTTTGACGGCGCATTGGAACTCACGCTGATCGATCCGTCTCTCGATACCCTAAAGGACATCTTCGGCGACAGCGGCGCGTCCAACGCACGCCTGATTGCTAGCCCTGTACAGGATGCCGAGCGCGCGGTGTTTGAGCAGTTGCAGGAGAACGACATTCTCTTCCTCGACTCCTCCC
>CAZDGT010000048.1:0-10452 GCA_964504905.1 uncultured Bordetella sp.
CGCGCGCTGGAGAAAGCCATGCTCGCCTATTTGGACCAGCGCAACGAGCATCCCAAGCCCTTCATCTGGACTGCAGATGCGGACTTGATTCTCGGCAAGGTCGCCCGACTTTCTAAACGTATTTCTCGCTCAGGACACTAGCCGCTCCTGCCGATAAGTCGACGTCCCTTTTGCGGGGCACTCCATTTAGGAAAGAAATCGCGTCCATGTCAAAAACTAGTTTTAACCGACGATTGCTATTTGCCCTTGCCGCCCTCAGCTCCAGTGCGGCATTTGGGCAAGTGGATATTCAGCTGCGACCCCGCCACCTGCCGGGCTGGGACGCCCGAACACGCGAAGGCCATTGCTCCATCCGGGTCTGGGTGGACAATCGCGCTGAAGTTCGCATGCGGGGCGACACAATTTTCGTGCGCACACTCGAGGGCTCCAAGAGCCGTGACGAGGGCAGCGAGTGCAGCCAGCCTATCCCATATAATTCCGTTCGCGATTTTCAAATCCGCCAGACCGCGGGGCGCAGCCGGGTAGTCCTGGCGCAAGAACCGAGCCGCATGAATAACTACACCGGCTTGCTGGAAATCGCCGATACGCAGGGCGGCGGCGATTACTACGCTTTCGAAGTCAGCTGGCGCGCCGATTCCGACGTTTCTACTGCTCCCGCTCCCTTCTTCGACGATGTGCGGGCCTGCCAGGATACTGTGCGTGCACGTTTCCTGAGCCAGAACGGAAGGGGAGCATACATCGACTTCGATAACTTCCCGGACCGCCGCGGGGGAGATGGAGGTCCAGGCCGCGGCCCGGGCCGATACCAGAATCAATATCAAGGCCGGAACCGGGGCCAGGAAACGATTCAAGGCACAGGAACAGCCCGCCGCCGCTATGAATCAAGAGATATCACTTACTTCTGCATCATCGATACGCGGCAGAATCAAGTGATGTCGGGCAACTACCAGTATTCGAGCCCCGGGATTCACATGAATGATCGACCGGGCGATCGCGGACAGTTAAGATAAGGAGAAGGAAGAAAGAGGGTGCCGATGGCTATGCGAACGCGAGTCTCCGTGCTGCTCTTGCTTCCATTCGCCGGATTGGAATTGGCGGCCGCCTCTATTCCAACCGTTGACACCATACTCGCCCGCATGGCCGCGGCTCGTGCGGAAAATCGGACTCATCTTCGCCCCTACAGCGTTACGCGCAACTATCGGCTGATTGGTCAGGAGAAACAGACCACGCGGTCGGAAGTGATTGCGAGTGTAAGCTTCGTTCCCCCTGACTACAAGCATTTCGTCATCGAAGAGGCAAAGGGAATGCGGCTGGGGGAACGAATCGTCCGCCAAATGCTGGAGCATGAAACCGAGATTGTAAAGGACTACGGGTCCACCGATATGTCACCGGCCAACTATGACTTCCGCTTCCTCCGCGCCGAGGAATTGGACGGCCGGCCCTGCTATGTCTTGCAAATGAAACCACACAGGAAAGACAAGACTCTTCTTCGCGGACAGATTTGGGTGGATGCGACGACCTTTCTGCTTCACCGCATCGATGGGGAACCGGGCAAAGCTCCCTCCTGGTGGCTGCGCGACTCGCGCATCGTATTGAGCTATGGATATGTCGGCGACATGTGGTTGCAAACGGCCTCGGAGTCGAGTGCCGACGTGCGTTTCATCGGGCGCCACACCATGCTCTCGCGGGATGTCGAGTACAAGATAAGCCAGCTGGCTGCCGCTACTGCAAGTACAGCCAGACTGGGTCAATAGATGTTTGCCCCGATCCCGCAACTCGTGCGCGTGGGCGCTCTTCTGCTGCTCTCCACATCTGTGTTCTGGGGCTATTCTGTGCTTACGCACGAGGCCATCGTTGATTCTCTCTGGGATACCTCGATCCAGAAAGTACTCTTGAAGCGCTTTCCGCAAGCCACTCCAGAAGAATTAGCGGAAGCCCATGCCTACGTCTATGGCGGCTGCATTCTGCAGGACATGGGCTACTATCCCTTCAGCAGCAAACTCTTTAGCGATCTAACCCACTACGTCCGAAGCGGTGATTTTGTCCTGGCGCTAATTCATGAAGCGCAGGATCTCAACGAATACGCCTTTGCCGTAGGCGCGCTGGCCCACTATGCCGCCGACACCAGCGGGCACCGCCTCGCCACCAATCGGGCGGTACCGATTCTCTATCCGAAGCTGCGCAGCGAATTCGGAAATACGGTGACCTATTGGGACAGCCCGACCTCGCACATTCGAACGGAGTTCGGCTTCGACGTCCTGCAAGTGGCCCAAGGGAGGTATGCTCCCGGCGCCTACCGGGATTTCATTGGTTTCAGAGTTGCTAAGCCAGTGCTGGAACGCGCATTCCGGGATACCTACGGTTTGGAGATGAAGGACGTGTTCGGCAACCTGGACTTGGCGTTGGGATCGTTTCGCTACAGCGTCAGCTCCATCATCCCGGGCATGACCCGCGTGGCGTGGAAGCTCAAGGGGAACGAAGTTGTGAAGGAAATACCGGGAATGACGAAGAACAAGTTCCTGTTCAATCTTTCGCGAGCCACTTACGAAAAGGATTTTGGGAAGGAATACCAACGGACTGGGATTCGCACTCGTCTGCTCGCTTGGATCCTGCGAATCGTACCGAAGATCGGTCCCTTGAAGTCACTCGCGTTTCGTGCACCCACGCCGGAAGTGGAGAGGATGTTCATGGCCAGCTTCAACGCGACCGTCGACATTGATCGCAAGTTGTTGGCGGATCTAGAAAACGGCCACCTAGAGCTCGTCAACGAAAATTTCGATCTCGGCGCACCTACCATCGCGGGGCAGTACGTAGGAAGCGATCTCGCCTATGACAAGCTCTTGGACAAACTCGCGGAAAACAAATTCGTGGGAGTCTCGGCAGAGCTCCGCGACAACATGCTGGACTACTACAAGGATCGTAAACCTCCCGTTTCCCCGCCTACGAAGAAAGCCGGCGCCAAGTGGGCTAAGGTACTGGAGCAGCGCACGCAGCTGGAACAACTGCAGCCTCAAGCCGCCACAGCGCCCTAAACGGTAACCAATGACAAATATCGATTTGAAGAGACTTAAAGCCAGTCTCATCGCCCGGCAAAGCGAATTAGAGGGACTCATCCGCAACCGCGAAGCGGCCGCCATCGAGACCAGCGCCGACGCGCTGGACCAAATCCAGCATGCCGTGGAGCGCGAACTAGCGCTGGGAACTCTGGCGCGTGAATCCAGCGGCCTGCGTGAGACGCGAGCCGCGCTCCGCCGCATCGATGAAGATGTATTTGGTATCTGCTTCGACTGTGAAGAAGAAATCAACTTGAAGCGGCTGCACGCCGTGCCGTGGGCGGCCCGCTGCATCGCTTGCCAGGAACGCGCGGATCGTGAAGGCTCGGCCGTCGAAGATGCCGATGAGCCGCTGCAGTCGGAAGCTGCCTAGCACCCCCTGACTTGACCGTGGGCGGTCATGTGACCATGTGTGGTTAGCGATTCAATCCTCGTTCAGCCCCTTTCCACTCTGAAGGCAGATTCGACTGAACCGTTTCAACGTTCATCCGATCGGTACCTCACGTGCGCGTAGAACCGTGTCGTGGCGCGTTCGCGACAGAAAAAAGGTGACGAAATGAAACTACTTCTCATAGCAGCCGTGGCGATTACTCCGCTGTTGGCCAAAGACAACGAAGCGGTCAAGCGGTTAGCCGACGCCTCGGCAGTATTCTCTGAGGTAATGTCGGCGCCAGATAAAGGTATTCCCCGCGAAATGCTGGAGCACGCCCACTGCATCGTGATTGTCCCGGACCTCAAGACCGGAGCATTCATCGTAGGCGCGAAATATGGCAAGGGGTACCTCTCCTGCAGAAACAAAGTAGGACCGGGTTGGTCGGCGCCAGGCACGGTTCGCATTGAAGGCGGCAGCGTCGGTTTCCAGATCGGCGGCTCTTCTACAGATTTGATCATGCTGGTGATGAACGCGCGTGGAGCGGACAAACTGCTCGACAGCAAGTTCACCTTGGGCGCGGAAGGTTCCGTCGCTGCAGGTCCAGTGGGACGCACGGCAACCGCGCAGACCGACGCTCAAATGCATGCCGATATCCTTTCGTGGTCGCGTTCGCAGGGACTGTTCGCGGGCGTGGCGCTTGAAGGCGCAACGTTGCGGCAGGATCTGGACGACAACGCCAGCATCTATGGCAAACCCCTGCATAACCGCGAGATTGTGAGCAACCGGCGGCGCATCCCTGCGTCAGCCTCCAAGCTGATCAATATGCTCAACCAATACTCGCCCCGCGAAGAAAAGTCCGCAAACTAGTCCGCGTGAAACGCAACACCGAGGAAACCAAATGAAACAACTTATCGCCGCGTGCCTGATAGTTAGCGGAGTCTTATCGGCACAGACTCCAGCGCAAGAACGAAAAGAAAATGACAACCGGACGGCTGCGGGCCTTACGCCTATCTATCGCATCAGCGTGACCGAACGAACCGCAAAGGCCATTAGTTACCGGAATCGCGGCGGAGCCACCAAGATCGACTTCGGTGGAACCTCGCTGATGCCCAATGCTCACGGGGAAGCAAAGGTGGAAAGCAAGCAAGGCTACATCGAAATAGAAGTGGAGTTCCGCAATCTCCCGGAAGCTAACCAATTCGGCACGGAGTACCTAACGTACGTATTGTGGGCCGTTACTCCCGAAGGCCGCACGTCCAACCTGGGGGAGATCCTCCGCAATGGGACCAGCGGCAAGTTGGACGTGACCACTGAATTGCAGTCCTTCGGACTGATCGTCACGGCCGAGCCGTATTTCGCCGTATCGCGTCCCAGCGATGTCGTGGTGATGGAAAATGTCGTTCGTCCGGACACCATAGGCAAGATCGAGCTCATAGACGCCAAGTACGAACTGCTGCAACGCGGTCAATATGAACATCTGGCGAATGTCCTCGATTTGAAAGTCAATAGCAAGATGCCGTTGGAGCTTTACGAGGCCCGCAATGCGATCCAGATTGCCCGTACCAGCGGCGCTGACCGGTATGCCAGCGAGACCTTTTTGAAAGCGGAAGCTAACTTGAAGCAAGCGGAAGCGTACCGCGCGCGTAAGGCCGGAGCAAAGACCGTTACGACGGCTGCGCGCCAGGCCGTGCAGATCGCGGAGGATGCCCGCGCCATCGCGGTGAAGCGCCAGGACGACGACCTGCTAGCGGCGGAGCGCCAGGCAGGTGCGGATCGGGAAGCACGCGCCGAGAGTGGGCGTGCGGCGGCCGAATCCGAAACCGACCGCGTCAAACGCGAAGCCATGGAAGCCCGGTCCAGAGCTGAAGAAGACGCGGCGCGCATCAAACGTAACTCGGAATCGCAAATGGTGGCGGCTCAGATCGAAGCCGACCGTTTGAAGCGTGAGAACGACGCCAAGATGTCCGCCGCTCAAATGGAGGCGGACCGCCTCAAACGCGACAATGACGCCCAGAGAGCGTCGGCGCAATCGGAAGCGGACCGTTTGAAACTGGAGAACGACGCGAAGATGGCTGGCGTGCAGGGCGACCTGGATCGCGCAGCAAAAGAGAAAGCACAGGCAGAAGCGGACAAGGCGGAACTACGGGCCAAGCTGCTGCTGCAATTCGATGCGATTCTGCAGACTCGCGACACCGCACGCGGTTTAATCGTGAATATGTCGGACGTGCTATTCGATACCGCCAAATTCTCGCTACGCCCCGAAGCGCGGGAGAAGTTGGCGAAAGTGGCGGGCATCGTATCGGGCCATCCGGGTCTGCGGCTGGATGTGGAAGGCCACACGGATAACGTGGGCGGCGACGACTACAACCAAACGCTCTCCGAACAACGCGGGGCGTCGGTGCGCGATTATCTGACTGGGCAAGGAATGCAGCAGGACTCGGTCACGACCAAGGGTTTCGGGAAAACTCAGCCCGTTGCCACGAATGAGACCCCAGCCGGGCGGCAACAGAATCGCCGTGTGGAACTAGTGATTTCCGGCGAGGTTATCGGAGTGCAGATCGGTGTGCCACTCGCTTTGAGATAACACTGGATCTGAGCATCTAAGCCCATGCGCCCGTCGCATGGGCTTTCGTGCGTTTAGCGGCCTGCGTCGGGCAGTGCGTTCCAGGCAGTCGCGCTCAAGTCGAGGCCCGGAAACGCCACTTTGGCAAAGGGCCAACTGGTCTTGATCCACTCACGGACCTTCGCTTCGAGCAGCGGCTGCAAGTTCTCTTTCGCTCCGCGCTCGGTCATTAGGAAGTGCACGGTGGCGTCGTAACCTTGCTTCGTGCTGGGATTGATGTAGACGCAGGCCACTTCTTCAGTCCCATCGGGCGATAAGATCCCATACGCGAACGCCGTCGCGTGCTGGAATTCCCAGCGATGGCGCTTGAGTTCGCCATAGTCTTCGTCGGATGTGATGGACATGGGCGTCGTCTGGCCAACGAGGTGCATCAATGCGGCGTAGTCCGGCTTAAGAATCTCAGGCTCCAGGATGTTCCAGGTGTAGTCACCGATCGCAGGAGGTTGCGGAACCATGAAGGTAGCCGGCACGAATTTCACTTTTGCTGTCGCGTACGCGGTGCTCGTGGTCGGCGAGGCCACTACCAGCGCTGGAGTGCACTTTCTGGAACCTGTTATACACACCGAGTAGTGAATCCAGCGCGGCTCTGAGGCAGGCAATGTCGCGATATATTCGTCGCCACTCGCCGCAAACTTATTCTCCGCCGACTTGCCGTTCAGGGTTGTTTTCAAGATGAACCCAGAACCGGCCTTAGCATTGATCAGCTTCATTCGGAACTTGACCGGTTCGCCGGGGATAAATGTTTCCAGATCCTCCACCAGCAGGTCTGTTTTGCCATCTCCATCGAGATCGGCCTGCTGAGCGTCCAAAGTCCAGGAATGCGGCCCGGCACTAATCACTTTTTGCGGGAGGAAGCGCCATACTTTTCCTTCCCTCCCGTTGGAGAGCCACACGTAGCCGTGCCCAATGCGCATGGCGTCGCCGCCCGGGCCAGTTAATTGAGCGGTGACCTTGTTGCTCGCGGGATCGATGCGCGTCACCGGAATGGTTCTGTGGGTCAGCCAAAGCGCTCCCTCGCCGGCCGCGATGTCCGCACCGGGTCCCGGTATTCCAGCTTCGATGGTCGCGACAACTTTCATGGTTCTGGGATCGATCTTGCTCACGTTACCCGGGCCCTGGTTCAGCGTCCAGATATAGCCTTCGCCGGCCGCCATGAAGCGGGGATTCAGCCCGGTGGGGATTTCGGCAATCACTTTATTCGAGGCCGGGTGAATTACGCTGACAACGCTCTTGGCCGTGCTTGAAACCCAAACCAGGTTATATCCATAAACCGCCGTGAAGGAGTCGGGGGGCACGATAATCTCGGCGATCACTTTGTTGGTGGCCGGATCGATGCGCGACACAATGCCCTTGGGATCGCTCGGCATCCAAGCCGAACCCGCGCCGAAGGCAATCCCGCCCTCGGTGTTGGCCGGACCTACCGCAATCTTTCCGACAATCTCGTTGGACTTCAAGTCGACGCGGTAGATCGCGTTGTCCTCACAGCTGGGCGCCCACAGCGTTCCAGCCCCTACGGCAAACCCCGAACACGGCTTCTTGATGGGAACCGTCGCCATGACGCGATCCGTCTTCGCTTCCATGCGGAAGATCATGTCGGTGCCGCGGCTGTTGGTCCAGACCGAGTCTTCGGTCATAGCCAGCCAGTCGGGCCCGCCTTTGATACCATTGGCTTCGATATTGTATTGGGCGTCCGGGACCAAACGGGACATGGGCGCCTGCACTCCGGGCACGCCGGGTTTTTGTGGGATTACGGGTGCTGGAGTGGAACCGGTGGGTTGCTGCCCGAAAGCGAGGCAACCCACCGCCAGCAATCCGGTGATCAGGGACCGGCAGCTAGGCCACGATGTCATGGATGACCTCCCCAGCCGTATCGGTCAGGCGGAAATCACGGCCGCTATAGGGATACGTGAGTTTCAAGTGATCGATGCCGAGCAGATACAGAATGGTGGCATGCAGATCGTGCACATGGGTCGGTTTTTCGACGGCTTTGTAGCCGAAGTCGTCCGTGGCGCCATGCGTGATACCGCCTTTGATGCCACCTCCAGCCATCCATAACGAAAATCCGTAGTGATTATGGTCGCGGCCATTGACCACGCCGCCGCCGACCATTTCGTTGGCGGTCTGAATCGCAGGCGTCCTCCCGAACTCCGTGCCACCGATGACCAGCGTGTCTTCGAGCATCCCGCGCTGCTTTAGATCCTTCACCACAGCGGCAAAGGGCTGGTCGGAATCCTTGGCCAGCCTGCGATACGACAGGATGTCGGTGTGGGCGTCCCAAGGATCGCCCTTGCTGTAATACACCTGCACCATGCGTACGCCCTTTTCGGCCAAGCGGACCGCCATCAGGCAACCGAGCGCCGTGCTGCCGGGCCCATACATGTCGAGCACCGCTTTGCTCTCTTTGCTGACGTCGAACACTTCGGGCGCCGCCGTCTGCATAGCGAACGCGGTTTCCATCGTTTTGATAGAGGCCTCGAGTTGCGAATCCTTCTCGCCGATCTTCGCCAGATTATTCTCGTTCAGCTTCTTAAGGAAGGCGAGATCGCGGCGCTGCACAGCGGCATCCACATCGGCGCCAGTTACGTTTGGAATCACTTTGGCGGCTTGGAAGGGTTCGCCTTCGATCCATTCATTCTTGACGTAGGTGCCCTGATAGATGGCCGGCAGAAATGCCGAGCTCCACAGGGGAGTTCCAATAGTGATGGGCTGCGAGGGGCACAGGACTACATAGCCCGGCAGGTTGGCATTCTCGCTTCCCAGGCCGTAGGTAATCCAGGAGCCCATGGACGGCCGCCCAATCACATTGTGACCCGTGTTCATGAGTGTGATGCATGGCTCGTGATTCGGGATATCCGCATACATCGATCGAATCACGCAGATGTCCTGGGAGATAGCGCCCACATTCGGCCACAGTTCGCTGACTTCGGTATCGGCTTTGCCGTATCGCGAAAATTTGAACGGCGATTTCATCAGGTTGCCGGTTTTGCGCTGCGTCAAAATAGCGCCGCCGGGCAGCGGTTGCCCGTCATACTTATCAAGCATTGGCTTGGGATCGAAAGTATCCACGTGCGACATGCCTCCGTTTGAGAAGAGGAAGATGACGCGTTTCGCGCGCGGTTTGAAGTGTGTCTGCTTAAGGACTCCGGGAGTGCCGGTGGCCGGTTCCGCGGCCTTGAGTGAACTGCTGACCATGTTGGCGAATGCCAGCATGCCGAAGCCCCCTCCCACCTGGGAGAGAGCTTCGCGGCGCGTAAGAGGTCGAGGTGTGTGATTACAAGACATGTTGTTCTCCTAGTTCAGGAACAGAAATTCGTTAGAGCTGAGCAGGGCCCAGCACAGGGCTTCGAGAGGCGATTCCACCTTTTTCACTGCGGGTTTCGGTGGAGTTGCCGTCGCTGGCGCTGGAGACATAGAATCTTTCGATTCGCCATCCGGTTTCGCTGCGAAGGCCGCGGTCTTGATGCTAACTTCCGCCCGTACAGCGGGCTCCGGCGTTGCTGGCGTGGAGGTGTCGTGCAGTAGCCCGAGCGAGAAGCTCAACTCGTCCGCCGACGGGTCGCGCTGGTAAACGATTTCAAAGGCCTTGCGTACCTGCGCTTCTTCATTGCCTTCTCCTTTCACACGTTCCGCCATAGCGGCGGCTTGCTTGTGAACGAATTCATTGTTGAGGAAGAACAGGCGTTGTAGCGCCACATTGGTTGTGTAACGTCGCTCGGCCGAAAGAGTCGGCAATGGATAGTCAAACAACGTTTGGAATTCGTTGGGAAATACACGGCTGACAGCGCCGTACATTCCGCGACGCACCATCTTGGCGTCCAGTTCTTCGCTGGGTCCGCCAATCTTGGCCATATCCAGTTTGCCGGAGGCGGAAAGCAGTCCATCCCAAATTCCTTCGGCTTCCAGACGACGCCGATTAGCGCGCCAGTACATTCGGTTGTCCTGATCCTTAGCGAGGTTGCCCTGTAAGGGGGCGGAGCTGAGCTGATAGGTTTTGGACATAACAATTTCCTTGATCAGCTTCTTGGGCGACATGCCTTCACTCACGAACTTCGAGCTGAGATATTCGAGCAATTCAGGGTTGTTGGGCCGTTCGCCGGCAAATCCAAAATTGTTAGGAGTGTCGACGATTCCGGTGCCCATGTTCCAGCGCCAGATGCGATTGACGAAAACGCGCATCGCCAGCGGCTGCTGGACGATATCTTCCGCCAGTTCCAATCGACCACTACCCTTCGCGAAAGGCTTAGGTTCGCCGTCGGACAGCACCTGCAAGAAAGCACGGGGTGCGTCTTCGCCGAAAGCGTAGGGATTCCCTCGCAGAAATACCTTCAGATCGGACGGTTCCTTGTTGTCCTCAAGCCCCGCCGCGATGGGATACTCCGGCGGCATAGCCTTCTTGAAGGCTT
>CAZDGT010000049.1:0-1527 GCA_964504905.1 uncultured Bordetella sp.
AACATCACCAGCAACGCCTTCTTATCCTGGAATGATGCGAGCGAGACGGCCTTCCCGGTAATTACGTCGGGCAGCGAGAACTCCGGAGCTTTCGTGCCCAGCTCAAGCATGGTGGAAGCAGTGGCAGCCATTCCTTGCAAACCTCCTGTAACTCATTTCAGTATCTATCGAAATCGCGTGGGTGCAAAGGACGCCGCGAGATAACTGAGACCATGTGATAACATGACCGGCGGATAACCATGCGCTTCTGTTTGGCGGCGAGTTTCGTGGCATTGGCAGCAGGCGCTCTCGCCCAAGCGCGCTACAGCGGACCGCGTACGGCCGACGGCAAGCCCGACATGAATGGCATCTGGCAATCCCTTAACACCGCCAACTGGGACCTGCTTCCGCATGCCGCCGCGCAAGGACCCGTCCTGGCCCTAGGCGCCGCTGGGGCGCGCCCTCCCGGACTCGGTGTCGTTGACGGCGATGAAATCCCTTACCTGCCTGCCGCCGCTGCGCGAAAGAAACAGAACGGGGAGCACTGGCTCACTCAAGATCCCGAAGTGAAGTGCTTTCTTCCCGGCGTTCCGCGAGCCACGTACTTGCCGTACCCATTTCAAATCGTGCAGACGCCGGCAAGCTTGGTCATCGCTTATCAGTTTGCCAGCGCCTCGCGCCTCATCCCCATTAAGCCCCGTACTGAGGACAGCCCGGTTGACTCGTGGATGGGCGAATCCTACGGGCGCTGGGACGGCGACACGCTCGTGGTTGATGTGAAGGGATTCAACGATGCGACATGGCTCTCCCGAGCTGGCGATTTTCATAGCGACGAGCTTCACGTGGTTGAACGCTATACGCCACTCAGCCGCGAAGTGATCCAATACGAAGCCACCATCGAGGATCCGAAAACATTCACACGCGCGTGGAAAATCTCGATGCCGCTCTACCGCCATCTTGAAAAAAACGCGCAATTGCTCGAATTTAAGTGCGTGGAGTTCGTAGAAGAGCTGATGTACGGCCCGCTGCGCAAACAGACTTCCAAGTGAGGACCCGATGATGAACCGAATCCGCATCACCCTCTTGTTGCTCGGTGCAGCAGCGCTTACCCTGCCCCTCCCCGCGCAGCCGAAACCCGCTCCAGCCAAGCCTGGTCTCACCCGATCATGGAAGCAGGCCAAGACGCCCGACGGGCAGCCCGACCTCCAAGGCACTTGGGTTAACTTCGAATCGACTCCGTTTGAGCGCGCGGCGTCCGCTCCCGCCAGGCCCCGAGCAACTGGCGACCCAAGCGACCGCCCCTTCGCGGACCGCGCCCCAAAAGTGGCGGCTCGTGCTTCTTTAGTGGTCGAACCTGAGAGTGGCCGCGTCCCGCTCACTCCCTGGGCCGAGCAACAGCGCGACTACGCACTTGCCCACATCCAGGATTCCTGGGAGTACAACACTCCCTGGGAACGCTGCATTACACGCGGCATCCCGGCCGCTATCTTCCCCGCCGCTTACAACAATGGCTACCAGATTCTGCAAACACCGGGACAAGTCGTCATC
>CAZDGT010000050.1:0-11436 GCA_964504905.1 uncultured Bordetella sp.
AGGCGCTGCTGAACCTTGGCGCGGCGTCCTGGAAGTTTGAGGATCTGGAAACCGCGGCGGCGACCTTCCGCCAGGTTTTATCCGTCAATCCCCAGCACACCGAAGCCTTGCGCTCCTTGGCGGCGGTGACCATCGAGCAGAAGAAGTCTGTCGAAGCCCGCGAGTTCGTTGACCAGTTGTGGGCTTTGAACGCACCCTCACCCGAGCTTTCCTACAATCTCGGATTGCTGCTGCAATCTACCGGCGATAACGATGGCGCCGCTGAATGCTATCAGGCAACACTGCAACATAAGCCCGGGTTCTCAGGCGCGATGATCAATCTTAGCCACGCGCTGAAGGCGGCCGGCAAGGAAGACGAGGCGCGGCAGGCCTGGAGCCAAGCAGTGGCTGCCAACCCGGAACTTGCCGCCCAACATTTTGAATAGAGTGGTTTCCGCTGAGGGCCACGGTATCATGAAATTTGGGTGAGAAGAAGTCACGCAGCATCCAGTCTTGGATTCTGCTGGTGGTCATAAACGCTGCCTCCTTAGGGAGCCTGGTCTGGGCTCTGCGCGGTGCTCACCTATCCGAACTTAAGGCCGATCTGGCAGAGATGGGCTGGTGGTGGGTTGGTCTTGCGGTGGTAGCGGATGTCTGCGTATATCTGTGGCACGGACTGCGCTGGCAGACTCTGTTGCGCCCCGTTGTGCAACTCAAGTATTGGGAGCCGGTGCGGGCGATCTACGTCGGGCTGTTCGCCAATGAGGTGCTTCCGTTCCGCGCGGGCGAGGTGCTGCGCTGCTATCTGCTGGCGCGCAACCCCAAATTGCCGCTCTCGGTGTCCTTGACCAGCGCCCTGATTGAGCGCATTTTCGACGGCATTTGGTTGTCGCTCTGCATCATCCTGATGCTCCGCTACACGGCAATCCCCCGGAGTCTGCGTTATCTGGTGGACGGAGCCTACTTCCTGGGCTTTTCGGTTCTAGGCGTTGCGTTGGTGCTGGGGGTTATTATGTTCCGGCGGCACAAAACGCGCGCGGCATTGGCCGGAGAGAAAGGCTGGCGCAGGCAATTGCACATCCTCATCGACGACCTGGAGATCATGGGACACTCGCGCTCTCTTCTTGCTTCTTTCCTGCAGAGCCTTCCCTACCTGCTGCTGATGACTGTCCCGATCTACGGAGCGTTTCGCGGGTATGGCTTCGATCTTTCGCTGGGCGTGGCGTTCGTATTGATGGTGGTGTTGCGCCTGGGCACTGTGGTCCCGCAGGCCCCGGGAAACTTAGGGCTGTTCCAAGTGCTGGTCCGGGAAACGCTCGAAAAAGTCTTCAATGTGGTGCCTGCGGAGGCCGCGCGCTTCTCTCTGGTCCTGTGGGGGATCGTCACGCTGCCACTCTTGATCGGCGGAGCGATCTCGCTGGTGGTGGCGGAAGCGAAATTGGGCGAGTTGCGGGCGGCGGCCGAAGCGGAGGCCAGCCAAATCACGAAGTCCCGGCAATGACTTTTTCGTAGACCGCCCAGGTTTGCGCGATCGCGGAGTCCCAAGTGAAGCGAAAGGCGCGCGTGCGTCCCTGCGCGATCAGGTCCTCCCGCAAAGCCTCGTCATTAGCGAGACGCGTGAGAGCGTGGGCCAGCTCGTCGACGTTGAGGGGGTCCACCATCAATGCCGCGTCGCCCGCAACCTCCGGCATGGCCGAACCCCGCGATGTGACAACGGGGATTCCGTGAGCCATGGCTTCGAGGATAGGCATGCCGAAGCCTTCGTCGAGCGAGGGGAACGCGAAGATGCGGGCGCGGGCATAGAGCGTGGTGAGTTGCTCGGCAGAGAGATGGCCCAAGACGTCAATGTCCGCCCGCCGGGGACTCTCTTCTACCGCACGCAGCTCTTCGGCCGCTCCGAAGCCTTGGGAGGCACCCGCAAGCGCCAACCTCCAGCCCGCGGGGAGGCGTTCAAACGCCTTTACCAGGCGGCCCACGTTCTTACGGCGCTGGATGACACCCACGAAGAGGACCAGGTTCTCCCGCTTCACGACGCCCGCAGCTGCGGTAACGCGCACTCCGTGAGGGACCACGTGAATGCGAGACGGCTCCACGCCCAAGAGTTGTTCCACCTGCGAGGCGGTGAAATGCGAGACGGCGATGATAGCATCGCTGTTGTCCGCTGCCTGACGCGCCTGCTGCGTGAATCGTTCACGGAAATCGGGCGAGGAATACTCGCTGGTCATCACGAACAGATCGTGGAAAGTAGAAACGGTGCGGCGCGCCCGCTGGTCGACGCGCTGATTGAGGGCGTGGAAGAGGTCCGCCCGGGGAGCGCCCGTCAGCAGACGGCGGCTCGCGTTCGACGGCAGCTCATCAGAGAAAGACTTGAACAGACGGTGCGGCCGATAGTAGAAGCGAAAACGGTCCTGGGGATGGGCGCGCGTCAGACCAAATAGCATCTCACGCGAGTACACGCCGACTCCCGATAGATTTTTCCCGAGACTATAAGTTGCGTCGAGGGCGATGCGCACTCGCTTGTTATCGTCGCATGCGACAGAAGCAACGTGCTTGCGCTAGCCTGTCAAAGTGCCCCCTCGTCTGACGACTCCGGCCAAGATTCAGCAATTTCTAGACGAAGAGATCGGCTACAACAAGGAACCCCACGGGGCCACCTGCTATTCACCCCAAACCGTGCTGCGCGAGCGCGTGGCGCACTGTATGGAGGGCGCGTTGCTGGCCGCCATGGCCTTGCGCAAGCTGGGACATCTGCCGCTGCTGGTGGATCTGGAAGCCGTACGCGATTCAGATCATGTGCTCGCAGTCTATCGCGTCAATGGGCATTGGGGAGCGCTGGCCAAGTCCGATTTCGCCGGCCTGAGGTCGCGCGAGCCGGTTTACACGTCGATCCGCGAGTTAGCGATGAGCTACTTCGAGCACTATTACAATGCCGCTGGCGAGAAGACTTTGCGAGCTTACTCACGGCCGGTGAACCTCACCCGCTTCGACCGTTCTCTGCAATGGATGACCACTTTCGACGAAGTGTGGGACATCCCCGCCCACCTATGTGTGATCCCGCACACGCGCATTCTTACTCCGCCGATGGAGAAGCAGCTCGCCCGCATGGACCGCCGCTTGTTCCAGGCTGGGCGCGTCGGGGGAGTCAACCCCCCACTGTTTGATGCGAGGCGCGCCGCTTCCACTCGAACAGCATCACGCCGGCGGCCACGCTGACATTGAGCGAGGCAACCTGCCCCGCCATGGGGATGCGCACCAGGAAGTCACAGCGCTTGGCCACGTGTTCATGCAGTCCGCTGCCCTCGGCGCCCAGTACAATCGCGGAGGGCTTGGTGAACTCGACCTGGTCATAGTTCTCCTTGCCGCGCTCGTCCAGGCCGTAGATCCAGTAGCCGAGTTCCTTGAGCTGATCGAGCGTGCGGTTGATGTTCACCACGCGCACCACGGGCAGATAGGCGAGCGCCCCTGCCGCCACGCGCCCCACGGTTTCGTTTAGCCCGGCCGCTCGGCGCTCCGGGATGACCACCGCCGCCGCACCCGCCGCGTGAGCAGTGCGAATGATGGCTCCCAGGTTGTGCGGGTCCTCCACGCCATCCAGAATGACGTGCAATCCGCCGGACGCAGCGGTTTCTTCGATCGACGAATATTTCTCGGCCGCCCCGAAGGCCACCACGCCCTGATGGTTCGCCCCGTTCGCGGCGCGGTCCAGGCGGTCGCGGGCCTCGACGCGCACCGGAATCTTCCGCTCGCGGCACAGCGCCAGAAGTTCCTGTAAGCGCGCGCCACCGGCGCCCTTCGCGACCAGTACACGATCCAGAGGCCGCCCGGCTAGCAGCGCCTCCCGAACCGGATGGATTCCTACCAGCGGGGACATTATCATAAGGGTACGTCATGAGTTCGCAAGAAGACATGATCGTGGGCCAATTGCCGGAGATCCCCGACAAACTGTACTTCCGGATCGGGGATGTGGCGCGCCTGGCCGGCATTAAGCCCTATGTACTGCGTTTTTGGGAAACGGAGTTCTCCGGGTTGGGCCCTAAGAAATCCGGCACCGGCCACCGTCTCTACCGCCGCAAGGATGTGGAGATGGTGCTGGAGATCAAACGGCTCCTCTATGAACAACGCTTCACCATTGAGGGCGCGCGCAAGTTTCTGGAAACGCGTGCCAAAGGGCAGCCGGTTCCGGTTGCCGTCAAAACCAGCCAGCGCAAGCGCGCTCAGGCGGATCTTTTCGTCGCCGACCGCGCGGCCGACCTGACCAAGCTGGTCGACCAGGTCCGCGACGAACTGCGCGCTATCGCCGCCACCCTAAAATAGCCCGGCTTCCGAAACAAAACGCACATCCCCGCCGATAGAATAGAGACTGAAATGACCACAAAAGTTCGTAAGGCGGTTTTCCCCGCAGCTGGGCTCGGTACCCGTTTCCTCCCGGCGACGAAGGCCATGCCCAAAGAGATGCTGCCGCTCGTCGACAAGCCCTTGATCCAATACGGCGTTGAGGAGGCCAAGCATTCCGGCGTCCAGAACATCATCATTGTCACCGGGCGCGGCAAGAGCGCCATCGAAGATCACTTCGATGTGAGCTTCGAACTCGAGCATCTTCTAGAGACCCGCAACAAGCGGGATCTCCTGGCCACCGTGCGCGCAGTTTCCGACATGATCGACATCGCGTACGTTCGGCAGAAGGAGGCGCTCGGCCTCGGTCATGCCGTGTTGCGTGCCCGTGAACTGGTGGGTGGTGAACCCTTTGCCGTTATTCTGTCAGACGACATCATCGACGCGGAGACTCCGTGCCTGAGGCAATTGCTGGATGTCTACGAATTCTATGCGGCGCCGGTGCTGGCATTGATGGAAGTGCCGCGTGAGAACATTTCCGCCTATGGTGTGGTGGATGCCGAGCCGGTTGCCCACAACGGCGGCCGCGACCGCCTCTATCGCATCCGTAATCTGGTGGAAAAACCCAAGGCGGCGGATGCTCCGTCAAACCTCGCCATCATTGGGCGCTACGTGCTGACGCCGGAGATCTTCCACTCGCTAGAGACCATCGAACCCGGCAGCGGGGGTGAGATTCAATTGACCGACGGCTTGAAACATATGCTGCGCAGCCGCCCGATCTATGGTTATAAGTTCGAAGGCAAGCGCTACGATGCCGGTGATAAGCAGGGATTCTTGCAGGCTACGGTCGAGTTCGCCCTCAAGCGTCACGACCTGGGGGAAGCTTTCCGCGAATACTTAAAGCATTTGAAGGTATAAAGGCAGGCACCAAATAATAACGGCCCCGATTGCTCGGGGCCGGTTGGTCAAACTCGCTATTGCGAGCCCGTTAGCTACTTCTTTTTCTTAGCAGCAGCTTTCTTCTTCGGGGCCGCTTTCTTCTTGGTTGCGAATTTCATCGTTTGATTCTCCCTTAACATCAAAGTACGCGCCACTCGTGAGAGAGCGCGCTTGTGTCCCCTTTATAAGGTGGATTGAATTGAATGTCAAGAAAAAAATGCACGTTGCGCCCTCGGTCCCCGAACGCCACTCATGCCCGCGAGACTCTCATTTCATAAAAAAACGTAAATGCGTAGAATTGTTTTAGGTGCTTCGCGGAGCATGAGTGCATTCCGAACCCCGATTCATGCAGGTCTCGCGCTACTCGCGGCTCTAACGATGTTCATCGCCGGCTGCGGACATCGCAGAGTGCGCGCGAACACGCCCCTCGCACCCGCGCGCATCGGCAGCACGGAAACCGGAGTCGCCAGCTGGTATGGAGTCCCCTATCACGGGCGCCGCTCGGCCTCGGGTGAGATTTACGACATGGAACAACTGACGGCCGCGCACCGCTCGCTTCCCTTCCAGACGTGGGTTGAGGTCACGAACCTTTCCAATGGAAAACAGGTCGATGTTCGCATCAACGACCGCGGACCATTCGTTAACGGACGCATACTTGATCTCTCGCAGGCCGCGGCGCGCGACATCGACATGCTGCGCGCGGGAACGGCGCGGGTCCGCCTGAAGGTAATTCCGCCGCCGCGCGTGTCGGTCACGCAGCCCGCCGCACCTGTCGCCGCGAGTCCCGTCGTCCCACCGCTTGCCTCACTGCCGCGTGGAACTTATGCCGTGCAATCTGGAGCCTTTGCCGACCGCAGCTATGCGGAGTCGCTCCGTTCATCTCTGGCCGCGACCTTCATGGATGCTCGCGTTGTCTCGAATGGAGCCACACCCCCGATGTGGCGAGTGATCGTCGGCCGTGAGATGACGCGTGAAAAGGCCTCGGAACTCGCGGCTCGCGTGCGTCAGGAAACGGGCGTGGCATTGGTTGTCGCCGAACCGGAGCCCGGAACTCAGCATTTGGACTAACCAGTACTACCCCCAGACGTGGGGATATTCCCTACCCGCAAACGACTTACCCCACATCTCGGTATGGGGGTCTTGAGGAAAGTCCGATTCCACCATAGAGTTTATCTTTGGCTAACGCACATTCATACAGAGAGCCTGGAACGAACATGTCAGCAAATCCTGAAGAAACACGCCACGTGCTGGTAGGGCAGTCGCCCCGCTCCCGCCAGGTTCTCCGTTTGATTGAGAAACTTGGCAAGTGCCGCTGGCCTGCGCTGTTGCTGGGAGAGACCGGAACGGGCAAGGAGGTAGTGGCCCGCTCCATCCATAATATAAAGGCCTCCGGTCCGTTCGTCACCGTGGATTGCTCCTCCATGGTGGGGCCGCTAATGGAAAGTGAGCTGTTCGGACACGTCAAGGGCGCTTTTACCGGCGCCGCCAACACAAAGTTCGGATTGTTGGAGGCTGCCAATGGAGGCACGGCATTCTTCGATGAGATCGGGGAACTGGCGTTGGATCTGCAAGCCAAGCTCCTCCGCGTCTTGCAAGAGAAAGAATTCCGCCCTGTCGGATCGGTCACCACACGCCACTCGGACTTCCGCATCATCGCCGCCACCAACCGCGACCTGGCCGCGGAAGTGGAGAAGGGCACCTTCCGCCGCGACCTTTATTTCCGTCTGAACGTGGTCAATATTCGCCTCTCGCCACTGCGCGAGCGCCGCGAGGATATCCCCGCGCTCATCAACCATTTCCTGTCGCGCGTGGGCGGCAACCACGGAGTCACGGCCGAGGCGTTGGAAGTGATGCTTTCCTACGACTGGCCCGGCAATGTCCGGGAACTCGAAAACTGCGTGCAGCACATGGTGGCTGTGAACTCGGGTCCACTGCTGCATACCGCCGACCTGCCGTCCAATCTGCAAAATCATCTGGTGCAGAAGAGGGCGCAATACATGATGGCCGTGGTAGGCCGCGAAAGTGCCCCGACCGAGAGTGTCAGCCTTGCTCCCGCCATTTTGGACGTCCCCGCGCCCCAGCCCGCGCTGATGCCGGCGCCCGTTCCCTCTATCGTGCCGTTACATGTCTTGGAACGCCGCGCCATCATGAATGCGCTCGAATATACCAAAGGCGATCGCGCGATTGCGGCTCACCTATTGGGCATTGGACGAACCACCCTTTACCGCAAGCTGAAGGAATACCAACTCGCCACCTGACCTGCGATCATGGTCGGGATATGGCTCAACTCTTAACCGTCGTCGCGCAGATACAGGCGAAGCCCGGCAAGGAAGAAGATGTCCGCCGGCTGCTGCTCACACTGATTGAACCCACCCGCAAAGAGGAAGGCTGCGTACAATACGACCTGCACGTGCACACCGGCGATCCCGGCCGCTTCGTGTTCTATGAGAACTGGACCTCCCGGGAACATCTGGATCGCCACCTTGCGTCCCCGCATCTCGCGGCAGCGGTTGCCCTCGCCGGAGACTTGCTGGCAGCGCCTCCCAGCATCGAAACGTTCCTCCGTATTGCCTGACATCCTGCAATCCCCGCATGCGCCGCTGTTATACTCACGGACATGTGGGAGCTGCGGCTCGGCGACGAGATTGACGACTACTGCGTAAAGTGCCGCCGGATAACCAACCACTCGATTGTTTCGATGGTGGAAGCGAAGGCGGCTAAGGTGCGTTGCCGCACCTGCTACAGCGATCACGATTTCCGCAACGAACAAGCCCCGCCTTCTAAAAAGGAACTGGCACGCCAAAAGGAACTGTTCAACGCCGTGCTCGCGGGCGTCGCTCCGGCCGAGTTGGAAGTGCCTGAAGCGACGGAAGCGCCGGGGGAGACTGAAGCGGTCGCGCCGCCGCTAAAAGCCAAAAAGAAAAAAGTCTAAGGTTCCGACGGGGCCCACTCGCGCCACTCGTCGAGCAGCGGGAAGTACAATCCCAGCCTCACTGGACTCCCGAGCGGCCCAAGTATGCGCGCGTAACGATCCATCTGATCGCGATAGCGGCGCTGCTGCTCATCCAGGAACGCTTCCAGGTTCCCGCCTTCGTGCTCGCTGGTCTTGAAATCGATGATCCAGCGCACGCCGCCGTCGATGAAGGTGCGATCCACCATGCCGCGAACAACTTCGCCCCCGACCACGCCGGTTACCGCATACTCCGAGTGCGAGTCCTCGTGCGGTTCCAGGATCCAGCGGCCGCGACGGCTGGCACGGATACGCGCCAGTGCTTGGCGGACGCGCTCCGCCGCCGCTTCAAGCTCCAGAGGGGAAATACCTGCGTGCATCAGAGCCCGGCGAATTACCGTTCCTCCTGGAGCTGGATCATCGACACTCTGCATCCGCTGTACGAAAGCATGGACAACGGTGCCTGCATGCCGCAAACTCTCGCCCACCCATTCGAATGACGGTTCATGGGGCTCCGCGTAACCGGGCGCCGTGCTCTGCCAGGCCACGGATGCGGGCAGGTCCGGTAAATGCCAGGAATCCGGCAAGCGGCGCGGCATGAGAGCGCGCCGGGGTGCGGGGGGAGCGGCCCCACCGTGATCGTCGCGCCGGAAGAGAGCGAGCTCCTCAAGAGAGAGCGCGGGCCACAAATCCGTAAGCATGGAACCAGACGCAGGCTCGCCCTTACTCCCGACATGCCCCATGAGGTGCAACCGCTTCTTGGCGCGAGTCGCGGCAACGTATAGTTGGCGTGTGCGTTCCCAGTCGCTCTTGCGTCTTTCGATCCCCCGCAAGTAACGGTAGAGAGGTTCAGGCTCGGCACGCGTCTCATCGATTGGCGCCACCAGGCATTCGAAATGGTCACCCTCACGCCATTCGTGGAACAGCACCAGAGGCTTGTCGTCCTGTTTGGAGAGACGGCCGAGCCCCGGTACGATGACGGTGTCGAATTCCAGACCCTTGGCTTTGTGGATTGTCATCACGTGCAGCCGGGTTTCCGGCAAATTCCCTGGTCTCGCGAAGAGGTCGGCTACACGCTTGCGAAAGCGGTCAAAATCACGCAGGTCGGCCCCCGATTGTTCGGCTTCGAGCAAATCGAAAAAAGCGGCAGCGTCCTGCAAAGCACCTTGATCGCTCTCCAGACAAGCCGGGCCGCCGAGTTTCATCCAGGCCCGCTCCACCCAGCGGCGCAGCGGCCAGCGCCCTTGTTCGGCAAACGCTTCCGCCAGGATGTCGCGCAGATGTATCGCACGCCAGTCGCCGTCAACCTGCAAGCAGTCCCAAATACTCAACGAGGGATCGCGGGCCAGGGCGACCAAATCCGTCAGTGTGAGCCCGCACCATGGCGCGCGCAGAATGGAGAGCCACGCAATGCGATCCGCCGGATCGAGCATGGCGCGCGTCAGCGCCAGGAGATCGCGCACGATGGAGCGGCCGGCCAGCGAGTCGATATCGACTGCGTTGAACGGCAAATCTTCCTTCTTGAGTTCCTCGGTGATCGCGAACAAGTGCGTGCGCGCCCGTACCAGGATCGCAATCGACCCTTGAGGGTCGTCGCGCTGCGCCGCTCGGATGCGCTCCACCACGCGAGCGGCTTCAAGCTGGTCTTCGCCTTCGACGAATCCATCGACGGTAACGATGCCTTCATCGCCCTCCTTCGCCGACTGCGAGTCCGTGTAGGTGACGGCACCGGTCTCGTCATCATTCGCTTGCGGGAAGCTTTCGGCGAACAACGCGTTCACGCGTTCGACGATGGCGGGCTGCGACCGGCGGTTCAAGCGCAGTTGTAAAGGAGCCAGCGGCAAGCCGCCAATGCCATTCTTCTCTACTTCATGAAACAGCCCGACCTCAGCCTGGCGGAAGCGGTAGATCGATTGCATGGGGTCGCCCACTAGAAACAACGTGCGGCCATCGCCTGGCTGCCATCCGCCCGTCAGTTTCTCAAGCAGTTCGAACTGCGCCCGCGAGGTGTCTTGGAACTCGTCCACCAGCAGATGCTCGATCCGCGAATCCATGCGGTAGGCTACCTCGGTGGGATTGTCGATCTGCCCTAGTGCGTCGCGCGCGGCGATACCCAATTCCATAAAGTCGATTACGCGTTCGGTACGGAACACCACTTGTAGCTGCCCTACCGCGAGCTTCAGCGATTGCAGCAAGGCACGGAGGACGTCCCACTGCGCATCGCTATAGGTTGGCGGCGGAAGCCGGCGCAAGCGTTCGAGTGCGTCTTCTAGACCACCACACGTTTGGAGCACCGCAATGAGTTCCGCGCATTGATTCTTGCGGGTCTCACTACCGGGAGGGAAGCCGCACTTGACGGTGAGCCCCTTGCGCTTGCGCCAGTCGTCTTCACCGGTCAAGACCAAGTTCGCCAGTCCCCTCCAGGTTTCGATGTGTTCGGCAATCGCGGCAGGCCATTTTGCCAGAGCGTTGAAACGGGCATAGCAGGCTAGATCCGCCCAAAGATCGCGCAAATGGCTTGGAACTAAGCGGTCCAACACGTCCAATCCCCTGATGATTGTGTCTGCCAACGCCCGTTCTAGTTCCACGCGCGCCGCATCATCGTCCAGCATCAGCAGTTTCATCCACTGATCACGACTAGCCAGCATGGTGGCGATCAATTCGCGGGCATGAGTGGAGTTGTTGTCTAAATGCCGCAGCAGTGTCGTAAGCGCATGCTGATAATCGGGACTGCCGTCGAGCAGTGTCTGGTGCGCGGCCTCTTCATACAACCGGCGTGCGTCCTCTTCGATGCGTGGCATTCCGCCCAAGCGGGCCAGCCACGGCATCTCGCCGGTGATCGTCATGCACAAGGAATCGATGGTCTGTACGCGCAGACGGCCGGGGTGATCGAGCAAGTCCCAACCTAGTTCTTCATCTCGCCGTAGCACTTCCAATGCGAGTTCACGCGTGATCTGCGTGTGCGGCATCCCGACCGGTGTTCCCGCTTTCGCAGCGCACAGCGCGCCTAAAATGCGCTCCAACATTTCACCCGCCGCTTTTCGCGTAAAGGTGATGGCGACGATCGATTCCGGCTTCTTGACAAGGGCCAGCAGCCGCAGGAAACGCTGAATCAGCAGTTCTGTTTTGCCGGAGCCTGCCGGCGCACGAACCGTGAACGATTGGAACGGGTCGAGCGCCTCCCTTCGCTGCGGTTCATCCAGATCGTGTAGGAGGACGGGGCTACTCATCGGCTT
>CAZDGT010000051.1:0-14035 GCA_964504905.1 uncultured Bordetella sp.
CACCCTAATAAATGTCGCACGCCGATCCCGAAACCGCAGCATCCGCGAGCGGATTGTTCCTCGACCGGGAAGCACGGCTCAACAAGGTCCGGACTACAATGCCTGCCTAAGCGAATTCGTGGCGACACGTTGGAATATAGCTACCGCAGCGGGCGCGGCGTTGAGCCTATCCCGAGCCGTAAGGAGCTTCCGGCAGTTTTCTCCAGTCTGGCCCGACGTGTGATTACCGGCCTGCAACTCTGTTGGAATTGCGGCTCCTTGGTTTATCCCTGTCCCGGTGGAGGCGCGAGGACCGCTAACACGACTAGTCGCTTGTCGCCGCGGTTACGAACGGAATGCATTACGCCGGATGGAGCGAACGCGCCGCCTCCAGCAGAGACCAGTTGGGTTTCGCTGCCTACCTGAATTTCCGCCTCGCCTTCGAGGACCACATAGAGCTTGTCCTGTCCGGCGTGAGCGTGGGGCGCGTGTTCCTGGCCGGGCTCAAAACAATTGAGGCCCGCAAATAAGGTCTCGCCCTGCGCGATAGTACTCTTCGCCATTTTTTGGGAAGAGAATTCGGCGAGCCCAGCCAGGTTCTTGACGATCATCGAGCCTAAGCGGTGGCGGCGATCCCCAGCTTCTTGTACCAGGGAGTCGCACCCTTGAGCGCCGCGTTCACCGCGTTGATGTTCTCCACGCCTTTCGTGGAAAGGAAATCTTCGAGCGCAGCCAGGCCCTTAGTCGCGTAAATCGGCATACCGTCTTTCCAGGTGGCGCGTCCGCAGAGCACGCCCGAGTAATCGGTGCCCGCTTCGGTGGCCATGCGGAGGCTTTCGACGAACTGAGCATTGCCCACGCCGGCACTCAAATAGATGAACGGCTTCGATGCAACGGCCGCAGCCTTACGGAAAAGGTCCAACGCTTCGGCCATCGACTGCGCCTTCTCGCCCTTATAGACGGAGCTACCTTCGACGAACTCGGCGTTGATCGGCACTTCTACTTTGAGCACGTCCACTTTATATTGCGGCTTGGAAAATTCCTGCATCGCGCCGATTACCACCTGCGGCTTGATCTTGGCGTATTCGACGCCCTTCTCGTTGCCGCCCTTAGGGTCGTAGCCGACGAATTCCAGGAAGAACGGAATCTGATTGTCTTCGCACTCGGAGCCGATGCGTTCGACGAAGGCGTGCTTGATATCGTTCACTTGTGGCTCATCAAACGGGCTGTAGTAAATCAGGATCTTCACCGCGTCCCCGCCCCAATCCACAATACGCTTCACGGAAACGTGCGGCAGCAGGTCGGGAAGGCGGCCGGGCTTGGTGTTGTCATAGCCGGATTCCTCATACGCCAACAGCAGGCCGGCATTCGAGGAGCGCGCCTTCGCCGCTTCCAAACCGTATTCGGGATCCAGTAGAATCGCCGAAGCATGCGGGGTCAGGATGCGCGTGACCGCCGTCTTGAACTCCGACATCATGTCCCAGGTGATCGCCTTCTGATCCACGCCTTTGGCACTTGCCAACGATTTTTGCAAGCTGCCTCGCTGATCCATCGCAGCAGCGGCGATAATGCCGTCCTTATTGGACAGCGTCTTCATGTATTTGAGTTTTCCCGCGGAAAGAGCCATAACTTATTCTAAAGCCGAGCGCACCCACTTTGTCACCCTTCGGAAATACGCTTGTGTCCGGGCGACATCGTGCAGGATCTGCGTCTTGAGTGCCGCTGGCGTCTCGAACTTGCGTTCTTCGCGCACGCGATGCAAATATTCCACGCGAATGTGCTCCGGCGCGGGCGGCTCTAAGGGATCAAGCAGAAAGGTTTCGATAGTGAGTTCGTGGGAACCATCGGCGAACGTGGGACGATGTCCGACATTCGTAATAGAATTCCAGCGGCGCGTCGAGTCCGCGTCGAAAGTGCGCGTGATGTAGACGCCGGTGGCCGGCAATACCTGGGAGTGCGTACTGAGATTCAGTGTCGGAACGGTTTGCTTCGAGCCAACGCCATGCCCGGGAACCACCACTCCAGCCGTGGCGTAAGGGCGTCCCAACAGTCTCGCCGCGAGCGCCACGTTGCCCGCTTCCACGGCGCGCCGGATCTCGCTCGATGAAACCGTCCGCCCACGCCGCGTCACCGGGGCGACCACGCGGGTCTCGAAACCGAAGCGCTCGCCCAACTGCGCCAGTACCTGTACGTCTCCAGCCTGATTGTGTCCGAAGCGGAAGTTGTCGCCTACGATTACGACGCGCGCCCGCAGAGCGTTCGCCAGAACCCGCTCGACAAATTGTTCCGGCGTCCAATGCGCGATCTCGCGCGTGAAAGGCAGCACAAGGGCGTATTCGATCCCCTCGCGCGCCAGGACCGAGCATCGTTCGGCTTGCGTGGTCAGCAGCCGTGCGGCGCGTTGCGGCGCGACAATCGACGCCGGGTGAGGATCGAACGTCAGCACCGCTGGTTGCAGACGTTTTTCGCGGGCCGCCTGCGTCACTTCGTGGAGCAACGCGCGATGTCCGGTGTGCACGCCATCGAAATTGCCAATGGTCACCGCCACCGGTTCAAATGCCATGGCTTCCTCTAAAGAACGCGCGACTCGCATCTAAAGAGCCACCTCTAGTTGCAATCCGTCGTGCGCCAGGCGGACATTTGGCGGAAAGGAGGCTTCGGTCTCCGCGTGCGCCAAATCGTGGCTAATGTGCGTGAAATAAGCGCGCCGCGGCGCCAACTCCACAACCGAGGCGAGACTCTGCGCCACGGTCGAATGGGTGGGATGCGGGCGGTGACGTAGGGCATCTAAAAACAGAACGTCCAGGTTTTGCAGGAGCGCTTTCGAGTCTTCCGGAATGTCGCTGTGGTCTGTGAGATATGCCGCATCGCCGAAACGGAAGCCCAGCGTTGCTCCGCGCCCGTGCATGAGGCGGATCGGCGTTACGCGCAGTCCAAACAGATCGAACGGCTCTGCGGTAATGGTGTGCAGATCGACGCGGGGCGCGGATGATTGCGACGGTTCTTTGTCAAACGCGTAGCTGAAAACGCGGCGGACAATGTCGAGTGTCGCTTCGGTTCCATAGGCCGGGATCGACATCTTTTGGTGATAATTCAGGGGCCGGACGTCGTCAAGACCCAGGATGTGATCCGCGTGCGCGTGGGTGAACAGAATCGCGTCCACACGTCCGATTCCGGCACGCAGCGCTTGCGTGCGAAAATCTGGAGTCGTATCGATCAGGACGTTTTTGCCGCCATATTGCATCAGCACCGAGGGGCGCAGCCGGTTGTCGCGCGGATCGTTGGACGCGCAGGTGGCGCAACTGCAGCCAATCGTCGGCACACCCGAGCTGGTGCCCGAGCCCAGCACCGTGATGCGTAGTGTCTCCGGCATCAGGACGACGCGGCCGCGTCCTCGGCGCTGGCGGGCGATTCCGCGGGCTTGTCAACCTTCGTCTGTTCCGCGACCTGTACGAAGCGAAAGCGCAATTCGGTAAGCGCATTCTCGATCAACCTTTGCTCTTCCAGCGCCAGATTGCCGCGTGTTTTTTCCGCGATCATGGCAAGCAGATCGATGGCGTGCCTCGCCGCGGGCATGTTTGGCTGCTCCCCAGCCTCGCCGAATTGCAGCAAGCCGAGCTGCATCTCCGCTTGCGTCTTCAGCGAAAAAACCAGGAACTCAAAGGTAGGGGGTGGTAGAGGGAAACCGGTGTCACTCATGGGCTTTATCCATAGTGTAGTTTGGAATGGAATGTCTTCGCCGGAAGAACCCACTGGATCGAATCAAGAGCGCATGGACGCCATTTCCGGCGCCTTGGCGCGCTTGGCGCGGCGTCAGGATGAACTGGACCAACGCTTGGCGCGGATCGAAACCGCCGCAGGATTGAGTGCGGTGCCTGCTCCGCGACCGGAAGCCCCGCCGGCGATCGTGGAACCTCCTCCGCTACCGCAGCCGCCCCCTCTTCCTTCTGCCGTGCCGCCGCCCACGGCGTTAGAACCGAAAGACTCGCTCGAAACCACCTTTGGACTGGGCTGGCTGAACCGCGTCGCAGTAGTGACTTTGATCTTCGGCGTCGGGTTCCTATTCAAATACGCCATTGACAACCAGTGGATTGGTCCGGGGATGCGCGTAGCTCTGGGCATTGCCGCGGCAACGCTTTCTTTGTTCCTGGGCGAATGGATCTCTCTTCGCGGACAGAGAGTTTTTGCCCGTGGACTGACGGGACTCGGGTTGGCGCTGCTCTATCTGTCCTTCTACGCCAGCTTCGGGCTTTATCATCTGCTCCCACAAAGCGTTGCCTTCCTATGTATGTTCCTCACGACGGGAGCCGCAGTGGCGTTGGCATGGCACTACGATTCTCAGGCTGTCGCGCTTCTGGGACTGGCTGGAGGATATCTCACGCCGGTGCTACTCTCGACCGGCGAGAACCATATGTCGGTCCTTGCGGCGTATACACTGGTGCTCAACCTCGGCGCAGTTACCATCGCTCGCGTAAAGCGCTGGCCCGGACTCGAGTATCTGGCATGGCCGGCCACTGGATTGTTGTTTTCCGGCTGGGCTAACGACTGGCTGGACGATCAAAACCGGCTTGTGGCCTTTCTATGGTTGTCCGTCACATTCTTGCTGTTCTTCGCGGCAAGCGTGGTCGGATCTCGCCTGCGGCTGCTGGCGCTGAATAGCGCAGCCTATTTCTCGGCATCATTGGCGCTACTGGATCATCAATATCACCGTTCGATGGGGATGTTTACGGTTGGCCTGGCTATGCTGCACGCAGTGGTGGCGCGAGGTGCGTGGAACAAGGAACCCCGCCTGGGCCAACTAACGGCTGCCATCGCTGCCGTCCTACTCACCCTCGCAGTGCCGATTCAATTTGTCGGCTTCCGTATCACAATGCTTTGGGCGCTGGAAGCCGCTGCAATTGCCTGGCTCGCAGCCCGTTTCGGTGCCCCGCGATTGCAGCTCGGAGCCTGGCTGCTGTTCACGCTGGTCTTCATCCGGTTGCTGACACTGGATGGACAGATATTCGCTTTCCGCTACACCTATGCAGCGCTCGCCAACCGCCGGTTTGCGACTTTTGCGGTGGCCGCCGGCAGCCTGTGGATCGCATCGCGCTTCGCGCAATCGCGTGAATCCCAAGCCGTCACATATGGCGGAGGACACTTGGTTTTGCTTTGGGCCCTCGCGATGGAAGTGAATGGGTGGGCACACCGGACCGCCGATCTTCCTGACGCTTCCAGCATCGCTTCCACGGGTATTTCCATTCTGATGGCAGTCTACGGACTGGCTCTGGTGGTCGCCGGAGTTTCGCTGCGTTCAACCACCAATCGCGTAATGGGCCTGGGCCTGATGGCGCTAGTGATCGCGAAGCTGTATCTGCTGGATGTATGGTCATTGAGTCGAGGGTTCCGCATCACGGCGTTCCTGGCGTTGGGAGTCCTGCTGCTGCTGGTATCGTATTTGTATTCGCGATTTAAGCCGGCTATCGCGAAGCTCTGGAACGATCAGCCGCCTGCGGAGAATACGTCCGTCTAAGACATGTCCCGACACTTCACTTTGGCGGAAGCCGAGCAGATGCTGCCCGAAGTGGATCGTGCCCTCCGCGACGCCCTGTTTCACAAATCCGAATATCAGTCCGCCGATGAGGAGCTGAACCGTACTATGCAGCGCGTCCGCATGGCGGGAGGCTCCCGCGTGAACCCGGGCCCCTTCCTCGCTACTCGCGCCCGCCGCGATGCCAGCGCAGGCGCCCTCCGCGAAATCTTTGGGCGAATAGAGGAGATGGGCGTTCTTATCAAAGATTTGAGCATCGGCCTGATCGATTTTCTGACTCTCTACCAGGGACGCGAGGTGTGCCTCTGCTGGAAATTGGGCGAAGAGCGCATTGCCTTCTGGCACGGTTTGGATGAGGGGTTTCGTGGCCGCAAGCCCGTCGACGAGGAGTTCATCCAAAATCATCGCGGCGACGCCGTCGTTTGAAGTACTTCGGGCAAATAGGCACCCATGCGAGTGCGGCGGCCTAAGGCGGAACTCTCGGCCAAACTGAGTAAAATCTTAGAGTTGCTATTTAGTACCATTCCGGCCGCAAATAGTACTAATGGTACCTTTGCCTCTCCATACCTCTCCTCTATATTCGATTCATGCGGTGCTTCTTCAAACTTAGGGAGAAATTGCTTTGACAACGGCCGGTCGAACACAGCGTAGGCGTTTGGAACGCAAGCGGACCGATCCCAGCGTGGTCAGGGTCCGTTTGGAGGATCCAGATGGCAACACTCGCTGGGCCACCGCCTATTTGAGTGACATCAACGAAGGCGGCGTTGGGCTGTCACTCATGACCCCGTTGAAAGTGGGGGCAGTGGTTCTTCTTCGCGGTAGTTTCGGCGAAGGCCAAAGCGAAGTCCAGATCGAGGCCGATGTAAGGTGGTGTACGGAGCGGACAGGCGGCGTATTTCAGGTGGGACTCGAACTGGCCACTGCGCGTGCCGCACGCGCCCGGAGTGAACGGCAGGAGGCGATCTCGGAGGTCGTCTCCGAAGATCCTGCAGAGCTGGATTGCTACGAAATCATGCAGTTGCACCCCAAAGCCGACGCGGACACTATTCACCGTGTCCATCGGATTCTCGCCGAGCGCTACCACCCGGATGCGCCTGATACCGGCAATCCGGAAATGTTTATGCGCATCGCGGTGGCAGCCCGGATTCTTTGCGACCCCGAGAAGCGCGCTAAGTACGACGCCCGTTACCACGCAGCCCAAAAACTGCAATGGAAGACCTTCGATCAGTCGCACGCCACTACCGGGGCCCAAGCGGAAATATCCAAGCGTAGGAGCATTCTCGGCCTGCTTTACGCCAAGACGGTAGACAATCCCGAACGCGCCTCCATGACGGCCTTTGAGATCGAGGAGGTTCTGGGTTGTCCTCGCGAACACCTGCAGGCTGCGTTGTGGTATTTGAAAGGAAAAGGCTTCATTGCGGGCGGCGACAGTTCACCCTATAGCATTACGATCGAGGGGTTCGATGAGGTTGAGTCGCATTCGCGCCCGGAAGTGAAGCCACAAGAGGATCTGGAACCGGTAGCGCGGGGCAGTTAACCTAGATTGAGAGTTTTGTGACAGTGGTCTGAGGTATACTCCAAAAGAATCTATGAAGTACCTCGCCCTGTTAGGTCTGCTGCTTGCCTTCGCTGGTAGCGGGGCCAGCCAGACAGCCTGGACGACGCCGTCCGCATCCGAAATCGATGGCATCTATCCCGATATCGAAGCTCTATACATAGATCTGCACCGCAACCCGGAACTGGCTTTCCAGGAAGTGCAGACCGCGGCCAAACTTGCGGCGCTCGTAAAGGGATTGGGCTATGAGGTAACCACAGGGGTTGGGAAAACCGGCATCGTCGCCGTCATGAAAAATGGCCCCGGCCCCACCGTGATGCTGCGCACCGAACTGGACGCCTTGCCGGTTGAAGAAAAGACGGGCCTCCCGTTCGCCAGCAAAGTAATCGGGAAGAATACAGCCGGGCAAACGACTCCGATCATGCACGCCTGCGGTCACGACATACACATGTCTGCATGGGCGGGCACGGCGCGCTTGATGGCGGAACACAAAGACCGCTGGCACGGCACGCTGATGCTGGTGGGCCAGCCGGCGGAAGAGGGCGGTTCGGGTGGCGCTTCGGGCATGTTGCAGGACGGTCTCTTCACCCGTTTCCCGCATCCGGATTTCGCACTCTCCCTGCATGATGACGACACGATGCCCGCAGGGACTATCGGTTATCATGCGGGTCCTTTTCGCGCTACGGCTGACACCGTCACCATGATTGTTCACGGCCGTGGTGGCCATGCGGCCATGCCGATGAACACCGTGGATCCCGTCGTTCTGGCCGCGCGCATCGTGATGGGGTTGCAGACCATCGTGTCGCGTGAGAACAATCCAACCGATCCCGTGGTTATAACCATCGGCTCCATTCACGGTGGCACGCAGGCTAACGTCATTCCGGATGAAGTGCGGCTGCAACTCTCGGTGAGGACGTATACCCCGGAAGTCAGGCGCAAGACTCTCGCGGCGATCCGGCGCGTTGCTGCTGGGGAAGCGATGTCAGCGGGAGCGCCGCGTGAACCGGAAATTCTCACCCGCGGCGAAAGCGGCGTCGAATCGGTGGTCTACAACGATCCCGCGCTTATCGCGCGTCTGGCCACGGCTTTGAAAACCAATCTTGGCGACAAGGTGGTGGTGGAGATGCCCGCTAAGATGACGTCCGAGGATTTTGGTCAATACTGGATCACCGGCAAGGTTCCCTCCGCACTGCTGCACGTCGGCGCTGTGAACGCGGCAAAATTCGCGGAGATACAGAAAACCGGTATCCCTGGCCCCGCGCCGCATTCGCCGGAATGGGCGCCGGACCGCGAGCCCACCCTCAAGGGCGCCATTCGAGCAGAAGTCACGGAACTGCTCGAGCTGTTGCGCGGAAAATAGCAACGCCCAAACTGTGATATATTCCTGACGATCTGACACGGCACGCTCGACGTTTAGGAGGTCATATGACTAAGAGAGAATTCCTCGCCGCCGGCGCAGGGGCAGGCATCGCCCTGACCAGCAAGTTCGCCGCGTTTGCGCAACAAGCGTCGGCCCCGGCTTCTACCGCAGGCGCCAAGAAGATTCCTTCCCGCAAAGCGAAGACCACCAAGTTATTCAAGAGTCCCCCCGGGTATCCGAACGGCATCGCCGTGGCGCCGGAAGGGCTCTGGATCGCAGAGCAAAAGCTCTCAGGCACACAGGCCGCTTCGTATAAGGTAACCGAGCCCAAAGATCTCTCCGAAGCTGCGTGGCTGGTCGATTGGAATGGCAAGGTGCTGAAGACCGTCACCACGCCGTCCCGCAACACCAGCGGCATGGCCTACGGGGGCGGCTTTATCTGGATGTGCGCCAATGCGCTCCCCGAAGGTGTCTTTCAGGTGGATATGAACTCGAAGTTGATCAGCCACCGCCAGATCCCGCTTGGCCCAGCGGACAATGGCGGGGGCTGTCACGGCGCCTTCTGGCACGACGGCAAACTGTGGATAGCGTCGCTGCGGCTGCGCGGAATTCTGCGCGTGGATCCCACAACCTGGGCGCCGGAATTCTTCATTCCGTTTTACGCGGCTCCCGGCAGGCCGCGTTATCACGGCATCGCATGGGACAACGGCACTATCTGGCTGGTCACCGGCAACGACAGCCATAGCTATGCCGAGGGCAGCGCTGGCTTGGTGCGATACGAGGCTGCCACCGGACAGGTGCTGGAGACAGCGGAGTTCGCCCCCGGTTCCTGTGACCCTCATGGGCTCGCTATCCACGATGGCGCGCTCGTTAGTTGCGATGCCGGTATTCATCCGGGCTGGCCCGTGAACGATAGTCCTACCAGCGGATGGGTTTTTAGAATCGACTTGAGCTGAACGAGTAGCCTCAATAAAAGGAAGGAGCCATATCTATGAGCGTTCGGGAACGCGGGATCGAAAGGCGGGAGTTTATGTCTTCCGCGCTGAAATTGTCAGGTGTGGCAGCCGCTGCGAGTCTGCTGGGGCAATCCAAAGTGTGGGGCGCGGTTACCCATAAGCCGCTTGACCCTGTCAATCCAGACATTCTTTTTGGAACCACTAGCTCCATCTGGGGCCAGCAGCACGACATCGTATGGGCGGTCAAGAGAATCGCCGCGCTCGGTCTGCAGGGGATCGAGCCCTACGCGAACAACATCGAGCAGTATCGCAAAAATCCGCTGGAGCTCAAAAAGATTTTCGACGAGGCGGGTGTCACCATGATCGACGTGTCCAATGGGGCCAAGGGCCAGTCGACGAATTTCATCGACCCGGCGGAAATACCCAAAACCATTGCCGATCATGTGGCCTTCGCCCGTGACTTTCTCCAGCCCTTTGGGTGCACCCATTACAAGGCCAACATGGGACAGCGTCCGCCCGGCGGTCCCAGCGACGAACAGCTTAAGAGACTTGCCAATACTCTGAACGAGATTGGCCGCCAAACCATCGCCATGGGAATCAAGCTGGCCCCGCATCCTCATATCTGGGGACCCCTGGAGCGGGAAAAAGACATGCGCCGCACCATGGAACTCACCGATCCTAAATATGTCTGGATGACTGCCGATACAGGACATCTGGTCTTAGGCGGCGGAGATCCCGCACAGATTATTAGCGACTATTTCCCGCGCATCGCCGAAGTGCACCTGAAGGACACCTACGCCAAATATCGCGGCAACACTTCCACGCCGACGCAAGAAGAACACCGCGTAGCCAGTGTCTATCACAATCTGGGCGGCGGTGGCGTCGATTTCCCGGCCGTATTCAAAGTGCTGCGCGACCGCCACTATAAGGGCTGGGCGATTTTCGACGTCGACGGTCCCCGCAAGGGCGACGACGGCTTTGATTCGATCGGCGGGAACCTGGATCTCGCCGTGGACGATTACATCGCACACAACATCAACTATCTGCGCAACGTTCTAGGCGTGAAGTTGCCACCGGCCGGTTGATAGCCGTCGGGTATAATCGAGCGATGCAAGGAAACCCTAAAGTAATCGCTCTCCTCAATGAAGCACTCAAAGAAGAGTTGACCGCGATCAATCAATACTTCCTCCACGCCGAAATGTGTGAAAACTGGCGTTACGGCAAGCTGGCCAAGTTTATTCGTAAACAATCGATCGATGAAATGAAGCATGCGGAAACGATCATCGAGCGCATCCTGTTTCTGGACGGCACGCCGAACATGACAGAGCTAATGCAGTTGAACATCGGCAAGAACGTGAAAGACCAGATTCAAAACGATATGAAGCTGGAGTTGGCCGCGGTGGGGATGTACAACCGCGCGGTGAAGGTTTCGCAGGAAGAAGGCGACAACGCTTCCCGTGAACTTTTTGAACGCCTTCTTAAGGACGAGGAACTGCACCTGGATTGGCTTGAGGCCCAAGTCCATCAGATCAAAGAGCTGGGATATGAGCGCTATCTCACGCAACAGATGGACGAGCACGAATAACCCTTAGGCGTCCTCGCGCCCAGTTGCAAGTCATTTGCATTTTTATCTTGACAGCATTCGGTGAATGCGGGTATGATCATCGAAAGTGGCGGATATATGCAAATGAGTTGCAAGACAAGGCAAACAGACCGCAGGGAAGATAGGCTTACCGACAGTTGCGACTCGGTCGCAACTGGGGTTAGCAAGTCCGACCGCCGCTCGCTGTTAGAGGAGCTCACCAACCGGGGTGTCCGCATCACGGCACAACGACGCCTTGTGATTGAAACCATTCAGGATTCCACGAATCATCTGGACGCAGCGTCTTTGCTAGAACTGGCGCATCAACGCGCCCCGGGAATCGACCGGGCGACGGTATACAGAACACTGGAGCTCTTAAAGAAGCTGGGGCTGATCGATGAGCTGGATTTGATGCATCTCCATGGCGAGAAGCATTACTACGAAGCGAAAACGGCCCAAGCTCACATCCATCTGGCCTGCTTTCACTGCCGCACCATTCAGGAGTTCAGCAGCCCGCTGCTGGAGCAGTTGAAAGAAGAAATTGCGCAGCACACCGGATTTCAGAGCCGCGTGATCCGCCTCGAGTTGGGCGGCGCCTGCAAGGCATGTGCGAGCGGATTGTCACAATCCGCCGCGCCGGATATCGACACCAAGGAGGAAAGAAGTTACCAGTAGCGCACGATAGCCCGGAACCAGGCCCCCATGTTGCTTTTTGTGGAAGGTCCATGAAGGCCTGGATAATCGACAACCTAGAAGGCTGTAGACTCCCATCATTATACGAGAGCCAGCCCTGGGGTTTTTCAAAATGCAGTGGCTAGCCTCGTCCGCATGACTTCTCAGCTAAATGACCTCGCGGAAAATCTTTTTCTGGCTTCACCTATGTTGCGGTGTGGTGGCGGGTGTGGTGATTTTTATCATGGCGGTGACTGGATCGTTGCTCTCCTTCGAGCGTCAGATCAATGTTTGGGCGGATGGCCACCGCGTCACCCCCCCTTCTGCGCATGCCGCACACTTGCCCGCCGAAACACTGCTGGCGGGAATGGCAACTCCGCCCACTACGCTCGTGTTGCGTTCCGATCCTAGTGCCCCGGCGGAAGCCGCTTACAGCCGCGAACGAATCGTACTGCTAAACCCCTATACAGGTGCGTTGTTGGGTGAGGCATCAAGGGCATCACGCCAGTTCTTTGAAGTGGTAGAGCGATGGCACCGCACGCTGGGGGCGCAAGGCGAGAACCGCGCCTTTGGACGGGCCGTCACCGGCGCCAGCAATCTCGCGTTTCTGTTCATCGTTATCTCCGGGCCAGTTCTTTGGTGGCCCAAGCAATGGACCTGGTCGCGTGTGAAGCCCGTCCTGCTGTTCCGCAAGGGTCTGGATGGCCGGGCTCGCGATTGGAACTGGCACAACGTGATTGGCGTATGGTGCGCGATTCCGCTTTTCATCATCGTGCTAAGCGGCGTCGTGATGTCCTACCAATGGGCCAACAACGCTCTCTATCGAATCACCGGCAATGAGCCTCCGGCTCCGCGCCAGGGTGGACCGGGCGGACCCGGCGGGCGCCCTGATCGAGGCGGCAGGGAGGGGCGGGAACGCCAAGATCCCTCGGTTGCCTGGGCCGGTTTGAATGACTATTGGGCGCAGGCCGAACAGCAGGTTCCCGGGTGGAGGAGTATTGCTCTTCGCTTGCCAAACAATCCCGGCGCGCCCCTCGCGTTTTCGATCGATAGCGGTAACGGCGGCCAACCCCAGAAGCGCGCGACGCTCACATTTAATCGCAAAACCGGTGAAACACAATGGGAAACATTTTCGGGCAGTAATCTTGGCCGCCAACTGCGGACGCTGGCGCGTTTTTCGCATACCGGCGAAGCGGGCGGAATGCTGGGAATCGTCGTCGCGTTCCTCGCGTCCACCGGGGCCGCGGTTCTGGCCTGCACTGGCATCATGCTGGCAGTGCGCCGCCTCTATCGTTGGCGCCAGCGCAAAGATGCGGCTCGGGAACCGGTTCTCGACGCTCAAATCATGTAGCGGAGTTTTATACCTAAGGAATCAAATGCGAATCAAAATAAAAATACGAAACAAGACCAAGAATCGTGTCGCCCGGAGGAGTGCCGGTTGCCAGGGAAATTGGACTCGGCCTTGGATGGCCATGGGCACGTTCGCTGCGTATTCCTTTATCGGCAGTCAGAGTTTCGCACCAGTGTGGGCGCAGAACAGCCAGGCCACTACCAGCTCCGTGCAGATTCGTAATAATCAGCCAGCTCGCCGGTTCGATATTCCCGCCGGACCCTTAGACGCTGTGTTGGCTGCGTTCAGGAAGGCGGCTGAAATCAATGTGACGGTGCCAAATCAGGGCATCCTGAGCCTAATGTCGCCGGGAGTGTCGGGCGCCTACACCCCCGAACAGGCCCTCGTGAGGTTGCTATCCGACACTGGTCTTGAGTACCGTTTCACTGCTGAAAATGAGGTGACGGTGCAGCTAAAGGCGGTATCGAGTTCGGTGAGCGTGGTCACCAGCGTTGAAGCGCTCGCCATGTCCTCTCCGAAATACACTATGCCTATCCTCGACACCCCGCAAACCATCAACACCGTGACGCACGAAGTCATGCAGCAACAAGGCACCACCACTCTGCGCGACGCATTGCGAAACGTTGCTGGAATAAGCATCGCAGCCGGAGAAGGCGGGGCTCAGGGCGACAATTTAACCATTCGCGGCTTTGCGGCGCGCAACGATCTGTTTATCGATGGCATGCGGGATTTCGGCAGCTATTACCGCGATCCCTTCAATACGCAGGAAGTACAAGTGCTGCAGGGGCCGACATCGGTGACGTTTGGCCGCGGATCGACTGGAGGCGTGGTGAATCAGTCGACCAAGATTCCCGCTCTCGCTAAACTTTTCTCTGCAGATGTCTCCGTGGGTACGGATCTCACCCGCCGCGGGACGGTGGATTTTGAGACACCAGTGCCCAAGCTGGGAAAAGGGACGGCGTTCCGCCTCAATCTCATGGGCAACCAAAACAAGATCGCGGGCCGGGATATCGCAGAGAATCGCCGTTGGGGCATTGCTCCGTCGCTCTC
>CAZDGT010000052.1:0-2036 GCA_964504905.1 uncultured Bordetella sp.
CCGCCGGCAGAAAGTCCGCCGGCGCCGATAGCATGAACCCCGCATTCGAGACGGACTCCTGGTATGCGCCCAGCGAATACGTTCGGCTGCCTTCCACACGCTCATAGCCGATCTCCACGTTCTGCGTGCGCTCGACGGTCACATGCGAGTCGGAGAGCGAAATTGTCGGCATTACCGCCAGCGCCGCCAGATCTTGCTCCAATTCACCCGATTGCTGCCCGTCCCGCGCCAGCAATTCAGTGGGATGCCCGCCAGATGTGAACGCCACCCGCACCCGGCCCTGAGCGCCCGCATCGAAGGTCGCCCGGATGAACGGACTCACGTAATTGATACGGTCAAAATAGGAAATTGATTGTGAGTCGAAACCATAATCCAAGCGCAGGTTATCGGAGACTTCCACTTTGTCCAGAAACGCCAGGGACATCGTGCGCAGCACCGGCGCATTCTCAGAACCCACAACAATTCCGGAGCCGGTGCGCGGCGTTAGATAGAGCTGCCGCATCGTAACCACTACTTCGGGGTTGGATCCATCCGCGGCCGCCCGCGAATAGCTTGTGCGAATCCCGGCGCCGGGCAGTCCCGCAGCCCCTGCATACCCGACATTACCGCTCAATTGCACCCGCGCCGAGCTCGCGAGCGACGTCGCGATTGCAAAAGCAGTTCCCAGGTCCTGCTGCGATCCCCGCGCGAACGACTGCCCATCTCCCGCGGAAAGCTTCACGACACCTGTGGTGTTGGAGAATCCTGCGAACACCGAGTGCGTGGCAGACGTTCCGCGCTGTCCCCACTCGGGAAGGAACCTCAGCACCGGACGAGTAGCCTGCGAAGTCCGCAGAACCCATTTCCAGTCGTCGGTCATAAGCGTCCCCGGAGACGCCGGCGTGCTGGTTAGCGCCACGTTGCTGAGCACACTCGTCAAGTTGATATCCAGGCGGTTTTCCGAGCTGGGAAGGACGGCGATATTACGCCGCTCGGCTGGCACAAAACTGGCTAAAATAACGCGAATGGAATAGAGGTCGGGTGCAAGAGCATCGAATACAAAACGGCCCTGCTCATTACTCAGGCCCTTGCGCACCAGTTCGTCGTAGCGGTTATAGAGATATACGTTGGCGCCCATTTGCGCCACGCCCGCCACGTTCTTCACCTGCCCCAAGATCTCGCCCGACAGAGTGTTCGCGGTGGCGGCGGAGGATGGCGCGGCCAGGCTAACAATGCCCAGCATAAGCCCGGCTGCAATCCACGACGTACCGGACGCGGGGGTCAGCTGCTTCATGCTCAAATTCCCTATGGCCGGTTATCCTGGCCGGCCCACAAACACTGTTATGTTACCGTAAACGTGGCGGATGGCGTCAGCGTCTGGTTGCGCTTCTTGTCGATCACCTTCATCCGCAAAGTGTACTGCCCCGGATCCATGCTTTGGAGCGGGAGCAGCTTCTCAATTACAATCTGCGACGCACCGCCGGAAATCGCACTTAGGTCTTCTGTAAATTCGAAGACCTTCTCGTTCGAGCCGTTCTTGGTGATGACGTATTCCACAGTGCCATCCGCCTTTTTGGTCTTCTCATCGGCTTCGAAGTTATACAGTTGCAGATAGATTCCCAGCTTCTCGTTGCGCTTAAACGTGTCCCCCATGCGCGGGCGCACTTTCGATGTGCCGATCACAAACTGCCCTGTACCGATGCTCTTGGTGGGAACTTTTTCCAGCACATCGGCTAGAATCAACGAACTCTGTCCCAGCTGATCGTCTTCAAGCCGGGGCACATCGAGCGCCATTTCGAAGTTGGTCGTATTACCGCCCACCGTGTCCTTCGCGGCGATATTCAGGCGGTAGCGGCCCGGCTGCAGTGGAACGGTCTTCTGGTAGATGGAGGCGCCTTGCACGCCTTGCTGCAACATATCCGTCGGGATCGACACGCCCACTACCTCTTCAAACCAGTTCACAGGCCGCCGCGCCATAGACGTGATGCGCGCGTAGATGTTTACGTTCGCGGTCGAAACTCCGTCCTTTTGTTTGAACTGCAAATCCTTCCGCTCAA
>CAZDGT010000053.1:0-14251 GCA_964504905.1 uncultured Bordetella sp.
GGTGCTCAATAATGCCGTCCAGCAGCGGCGCTTGGAGCTGGAACTGAACCGGCTCAAGGAATCCGGCGAACCAAAGTTGCGGATTATCGGCGAGAGTGTGCCCATGAAGGCGCTGCGCCAACAGTTGAGCTTGATGGCGGCTACCAATGGCCGCGTGCTGATTTATGGCGAAAGCGGCGCCGGCAAGGAGTTGATCGCTCATGCCATCCACGCGGCCAGCCCGCGCGCATCGGAAGCCTTCGTAGAAGTAAACTGCGCGGCCATCCCGGAAGAGCTGATCGAGAGCGAATTGTTCGGCCACCGCAAGGGCAGCCTGGCTGGGGCGCTGGATGACAAAATCGGCAAGCTGCAGAAGGCCGATGGGGGAACGCTGTTCCTAGACGAAGTCGGGGACATGTCACTCAAGACTCAAGCCAAGCTGCTGCGTGCGCTCGACGAGCAGCGCTTCGAACCGGTGGGCGCGTCCGAGTCGATTCAGGTGGATGTGCGTGTGGTGGCTTCCACCAACAAGAATTTGGAAGAAGAAATCGAGCGCGGCAATTTCCGCGAAGATTTGTTTTATCGGCTCAACGTCGTTCCGTTCTATGTGCCCCCGCTGCGTGAGCGTATCGAAGACGTGCGGCTGCTGGCCGATCATTTTCTGCGCGACTTCACCACCGCCTATGGACGCAAGCCCAAGCAACTCACAGAAGACGCGTTTCGCGCGCTCGAAGAATATCCTTGGCCGGGCAATGTGCGCGAATTGCGCAACCTGATGGAACGCATCGTCATCATGAATCCACAGACCGGCATTGATGCACGCCACATTCCGCTTGACCGCTCTCGCCGCGCTGTATTCGACCGGCCCATGGAACATTTCGGCAGCTTGCAAGACGTTCGCGAAGCCGCTGAGCGCGACTACATTTTCAAGAAACTTGAGGAAGCCAAAGGCAACGTGACCCGCACCGCCGAATTGCTGGGTCTGGAGCGCAGCCATCTCTACCGCAAGATGAAAGCTCTGGGCATCGCGCCGAAGGAATAACGTGCCGGCGCCCACGCTCAGACAGCTCACCGGCATCTTCCTGCGCATCGGCAACACCACCTTTGGCGGTGGAATGCCGACCATTGCGGCATTGCAGCGCGAGCTGGTGGAGAAGCGGGGCTGGTTGTCACCGGAAGACTACGCGCTTGCGTTTTCACTATCGCGGGTCACGCCGGGCACGAACGTAATCGCATTCTGCGCGGCTGCCGGAGCGCAGATCATGGGTTTGCGAGGAGCGCTTTCCGGAACTCTCGCCGAAACCGTGCCCTCCGCGGTGCTCGCGGTGCTGATGACGCAAGGATATGAGACCTGGCGCACGAATGCATGGGTGATGGCCGGAGTCGCGGGGACTATCGCCGCCGTTGCTGGCATGATGTGGGCCAGCATCTGGTATATCGTCCGGCCTCACTTCCATGGCATCGCTAATGCGTTCCGGGGAGCGGCCATTACACTCGGCGCGTTTGCAGCGGTCTGGAAATTCGGGCTGAGTCCTCTCTCCGTAATTGGTCTGGCTCTGATCGTGGGTTTGCTGTGGGAGGAGCCGGTGGCGAAGTCATGAACCTCTTCCTGCTCTATCTGTTGTTGTTCAAGGCCGTGGTCACTTCGTTCAGCGGCATGGCGTCACTGCCGATTGTCCGCAATGATTTTGTCGTCACGCGCCACATTTTGACAGATCGCCAGCTCAACACGGCAATTGTTGCGGGGCGCACGGGTCCAGGCCCCAACGGTTTGTACCTGGTAAGTGTTGGCTATTTCGCCGCGGGACTCCCGGGGGCATTCGCTGGATTGATCGCACTGATCACGCCTGCGTTCCTGATTATTCCGCTGATGAACTGGATCGGCGCGTATGCCAAAATCCCACGCATCCGCGGCGCCATCCGAGCGGTGATCCTCGCCAGCGCCGGATTGTTGATGGCCGCTTCGATTCCGCTGGCGCGCGACGCCGCTACCGGACCGCTCGCCACCGCTATCATCATTGTCAGTTTTGCCGTGCTGGCGTTTACGCGCGTCGAATCCTGGTGGGTGATGATTGGAGCCGCAATAGTCGGTCTTGGGGCCAAACTATTCAGCTAGGAGCGGCGAAACTAACGTCCACACGGCTTTCGCCACTTCCGCTTCCGCGAGCGATCCGTCGATTAACTTTACGCGCTTGGGCTCGTCCTCGGAAAGCTGATGGTACGCCGCGCGTACTTTGCGATAAAAGTCGAGCGACTGCTCATCGAGCCGTGTCTCCACTTCCTGGGCGCGCTGATTGCGGCGGTGCGCGCGCGATAGGCCCGTTTCAACATCTACGTCGACCACCAGCGTGAGGTCCGGCACCAGCCCCCGGCACGCGATGCGGTCCACGTCGTAGACCACATCCGCACCCAATCCGCGAGCGGCGCCCTGATAAACCAGCGTTGAGTCAGTGAAGCGGTCGCAAAGGACTACGTGCCCCGCGGCTAGTGCGGGCAAAATCGCCTGGTCTACATTTTGGGCCCGCGCGGCGAACATCAACAGCAATTCGGCGGTGGGACACAATTCCTGATTTTTCGCGTCGAGCAAGACCCGGCGAATCTGCAGCCCGATGGGGGTGCCGCCGGGCTCGGCCGTCTCAAGCACGGGACGATTCTTGCCGCGCAGTTTCTTGCCCAGCATGCGCAATTGAGTGGATTTACCGCTGCCTTCGGGGCCCTCGAAGGTAATGAATAATCCCCTCTTGTTTAGAGAACGACTAGTCGTAGACAAAATGCAGAACTTTCTTCAAGTCGTCCCACGCCTCGCGCTTGGCGTTTTGATTGTAAGGGCGGAGCAGATACGAAGGATGATAGGTCACCATCACGGGAATATCATGCCACTTGTGCCAATTGCCGCGCAGGCGCATTACGCCGTCCTTGGTCGCGAGCAGCGCTTTCGCTGCCGTCGATCCCAGCGCACAAATCGCTTTTGGACGAATCGTCATCAACTGCCGGAACAGAAACTGGCCGCAGATTTCCATTTCGTCAGGTTGTGGCGTGCGATTCTCCGGGGGACGGCACTTCACTACGTTGCAAATGTAAACATCGGCGCGGCTGATCGGGATGCCCTCCTTCGAGGCGGTCCCATCGATCATCTGTGTAAGCAATTGCCCTGCGCGTCCGACAAAGGGCAAGCCTTGGGCATCTTCGTCGGCGCCCGGCCCTTCGCCCACGAATACCAGGCGAGCCTGCTCATTGCCAGACCCGAAAACGATCTTGTTGCGCTGTTCGCATAACCGGCAGCGGCGGCAATCGCCAATATCGCCAATGATTCTTGCCAGCGTGTCGTCTGCGGGCGCCAGCGGGGGCAGTTCCATCGGTGGGGGCCTTTCGGGGAGAGCGGCAACAGGAAGGGCTACGGGCTCGGTGGCCGCCGTACGCCTGTAAATGCTTTTCACGCCGAGATCCTGATAGAAGCTGAGATATTGGCGAAGCTGATCGGAGGTCATCGAGAAGCGTGAAGCGCCAGGCGGAGGCGCAGCGCCTCATCGAAGATACGTCCCGCGACGGTGCGTTTGGAAGCGCGTTCCACGGGGATGGTCTCGCCCGTCCGTGTAACCAAGACGACTTCATTCTCGTCGGATTCAAACCCGGTGCCCGGCTGCGACACCACATTGCCGACCACCATGTCGCAATTCTTCTGCTGCATCTTTCGGCGGGCCTCTTCCACCATGTTGTCGGTCTCGGCGGCAAAACCGATCAGCAGGCGGTCGCCCTTCTTCGCGCCGACTTCCGCCAGGATATCGGGCGTGGGCTCCAGATCCAGCGAGAGGCGTGCAGCGGTCTTCTTCATCTTTTGTTTCGGCGGATTGGGAATGTGATAGTCTGCAACCGCCGCTGCCTTGATTACGATGGTGGCATTCGCCAAGTTATCCATCACAGCCTGGCGCATCTCGAGCGCCGTGCGGACCGGCACCAAAGTGACCTCGCGCGGTGATGGCAGATTCACGGGTCCGGAGACCAAGACAACACGAGCGCCCCGTGCGGCGGCTTCCTCGGCCAGCGCGTAACCCATTTTGCCGCTGGAGCGATTGCTCAGATAGCGGACTCCGTCGATTGGCTCCTGCGTCGGCCCCGCAGTGATCAGGATGGTTTCGCCTTCCAAGTCGCGCCTGATTTTCTTTGCCTTGCTGGCTGAGACAACCGCGTCCGCGATTTGCGCCGGCTCAGCCAAGCGCCCTGGGCCAATCATGCCGCAGGCTAGTAATCCTTCGTCCGGTTCCACAACCACGTGCCCGCGTGCGCGCAACACGTTCATGTTGGCTTGCGTCGCAGGATGGCCCCACATGTTGGTGTTCATGGCCGGTGCCAGCACCACGGTTCCGGTGAAAGCCAGGTAAGTGGTGGTCAGCAGATCGTCGGCTAGCCCATGGGCGAACTTCGCCAGCAGGTCGGCTGTGGCTGGAGCCACGACTAGAAGTTGATTTTCCTGGGCAATGCGGATGTGGTCGATGGCGCTCGAAAGCGTATCCTCGGCGCTGGTCGCTGAAAACAAGTGCGTATGCACCTTGCGGCCGGTGAGTGCAGCGAATGTCAGCGGACGGATGAATTCCTCGGACGCGCGGGTCATCACCACGTCTACGGTGAATCCGCGCTCCATCAGCGCACGCGCCAGCTCCGCCGCCTTGTAAGCGGCAATGCCTCCGCCGACGCCCAGCGCGACGTTCATAAGGTGCCTCTTATTCCGCGGCGATCGCGGGCAGCATCTTCTCGATCGCAGTATCTTCGTAAGGCACGAGTCCGCGGCGTACTTCTTCCATGGCCGCAACGGTAGGTTTCTTCGAAGTAGTTGGCAGCATGCTGCGGGCGCCGCCCTGCAATTGGCGCGCGCGCTTCGCGGCCACGATGATAAAGCGGTAGGCGCTGGCTTCCGGATCGTCCGGAATCACATTTTGCGCGATCTGCTTCAGATTGGATTCAGCCATTTTTAGTATTCCATTCCACGCGGTCCGCATTCACCTCACGGTGAGCGTACGCCTACAAAAACGTTTCCAAAATCGGACGGATCTCGTTTTCCATCCGGTCGCGCCGGCTGCGGGCGGCTTTCACGATGGCCACCAGGGTTTCCACCGACGACGCCACTTCACGGTTCACCAGCACGTAATCGTACAGCGAATAGTTGCGAATCTCTCCCGCGGCGTCGTGCAGGCGGCGCAGGATCACGGCCTCGGAATCCTGGCTACGCGCACGCAACCGTTCCTCCAAAACCTGCCGGCTGGGCGCCAAAATAAATATCGACACTCCGGCCGGGATTCTCTCTTTTAATTGTCGCGCACCCTGCACATCGATGTCGAGCACCAGGTCGAAGCCCTCCGCCGCGGCCCGGTCTAACTCACTGATATGAGTGCCGTAATAGTTGCCGAAGACCTCGGCATGCTCCAGAAATTCGCCGCGGGCGATGCGCTCTTCGAATTCCTCGCGGGAGATGAAAAAGTAGTCTTCGCCGTCGCGCTCGTTGCCGCGCGGATAGCGCGTTGTATAGGAGACCGAGAAGCGCAGGCGCGGGACCAGGCGCATAAGCTCGCTGACCAGGGTGGATTTGCCGGATCCGGAAGGCGCTGAGATGATGAAAACCGTTGTCATTCAGAGGTCATTCGAGGTTGAGCGATTGCTCCCGGATCTTTTCGATCGCGGCTTTGGCGGCCAGCGCGAGCTCCGTGATTTTCATGGCCGGCTCGCCCGCGCCGCTGGTCTTCGAAAGAATCGTGTTGGTTTCGCGGTTCATCTCCTGCAGCAGGAAGTCGAGCTTTTTGCCCACTTCGCCGCCGGCATCGAGCAACGCGGCGAGCTGCCCGGAGTGAATCTTTAGGCGCGCCAGCTCTTCGCCGATGTCGCTGCGGTCGGCGAGAATGGCGGCTTCCTGCGCCAGGCGTTGCGGGTCAATCTGGATGCCCTTGGCCACTTCCTGGAGGCGTTCGGCCAGCCGCTTCTGGAAGTACTCTGAGGAGGCGGCGCGCAGCCGTTCCATTTGTCCGGCTGCCGCGGCTAAGCGTTCATTGTGGCCGCGCATCTCGTCCGCAAGCTCTTTTCCTTCGCGCGAACGAAACTCGTTAAGCTCGGCGAGCGCCTGCGCCAGGGCCTCGACCAAAGCTGCCTCCGCTCCGTCCGGCGGGCCCACTTTCTCGCTGGCGGAAAACATGCCGGGGATGCGCAGCGCCGCGTTTAAATCCGGCTTGCAGTCGAGATCGTGCGACGCGGCTTCCTCCCGGAAGATGCGCAGGTAGTCATGCAGAAAATCGCGGTCCAGCGAAAGCGCGCCTTCGCCGCCGGCACTCTTCGGCAGCGAGACACGCACCTCCACGTGTCCGCGCACCACTTTGGATTTCACGATTGCGCGAATGGCGCTCTCATACGGCTCCAGCGCCGACGGAGTCTGAATGACGAGATCCAGGCTGCGATGATTCACGCTCTTGGCGCTGACGACCATCTCGCCATCGCCCAGTGGACGGCGCACACGTGCGAACCCGGTCATGCTGCGCAAAGGAGCAGGCATCAGAAGATCTATCCATTATGGATGATCTCTCCCTTTGAGTTGCGGGAAACCTTACGCGCCTGGTTTCTTCTGGCGACGGATCTGAATCACTGGGATCAGCGAATTGGATGGCTCTTGCGAGGCAGGGCGGGTACGCTGTGAGCTGATTTCGGTGTTTAGGCTGGAAACGAACGCCTCGATCTGGCGCTGCATCTCCGCCATGCGCTCACGCATATTCAAAATGATTTCGACCCCCGCGAGATTCACGCCCAGGTCACGCGTGAGTTTTAGGATCACTTCCAGGCGCTCGACATCGTCCTCGGTATAGAGGCGAGTGTTGCCCTCACTGCGCGAGGGTTTGAGCAGCCCTTCGCGCTCATAGAGGCGCAAAGTCTGCGGGTGGATCTGGTATTGCTCGGCAATAGCCGAGATCATGAACGCGGCGCGCTTTGGCTTGGTTTTGGTCACGGTTATACCTTGCTCCAGATTTCCGCGCGCGGATCGGCGGGGTTGAGCGTGGCGTACTCACGCAGCAGTTCCTTGGTGCGTTCGTCATGCACTTCAGGCGCCTGGATGACGATCTCGACAATTTGATCTCCGCGAGCGGACGTGCGCGAATTCTGCACGCCCTTTTCGCGCATGCGGAACTTCTGTCCGTTCTTGGTGCCTTGCGGAATCTTGAGTTGGGCGCGGCCGTCGATGGTTGGCACTTCGATCTTAGTTCCCAAGCCGGCTTCATCGATGCGCACCGGCACTGTGATCAAGATATCGTCGGCATCGCGGCGGAAGAAGGGGTGATCTTCGACGCGAACGGTGATATAGAGGTCGCCCGCCGCTGCGCCATGCGTGCCTGCGTTGCCTTTACCCGCGACACGCAAACGAGAGCCTTGCTGCGCTCCTGGCGGAATGCGCACCTCCACCGTTTCGGGATGGGAAACGCGCCCGTCGCCGTGGCACGTTCCGCAACGGTTGGTGAGGCGGCCGGAACCCTCGCAGCGCGGGCAGGTGAGGTTGAAGCGCATAGCACCTGCCATCTGAGTCACGTTGCCACTGCCATTGCATTCCGGGCAGACAGTGTTCGCGCCAGATCGCGACCCGGTCCCGTTACAGGTGGTACAAACTTCCTGGCGATTGATCTTGAGCCGCACCTGAGTACCGCGAATCGCCTGCCAAAAATCGATACTGAGACCGTATTCGAGGTCGCTGCCCTTTTCGGGAGCGGTAGCCTGCGGCTCGTGCTGACGCCCGAACCACTGGCTGAAGATGTCCTGGAAACTCGCCGACTCTCCGCTGGGATCGTAGGTCCGGCCACGCGGGCTGCCCGACCCGGCCGCACGTGTGAATTCTGAAAAATCGAAGCCGTTAAAGCCCATGTTGGGGCCCGCGCCGGGACCACCCGGCCCCGCGCCCGCCGGCATGCCATTTTCCGAATAGAAGCCGAACTGATCGTACATCTGCTTCTTTTTCGGCTCGCTCAAGATGTCGTAGGCTTCCTGGACTTTCTTGAAGCGGTCCTCGGCTGCCTTGTCGCCGGGGTTCAGGTCGGGATGGTGTTTGCGCGCGAGTTTACGGTACGCCTTGCGGATTTCCTCCGTATCGGCGTTACGGTCCACTCCGAGCGTTTGATAGTAGTCATTCTGCGGCATACGCAGCCTAAAAGGGGCCAGGCGCTAGGGGCCAGCCCAAGCGCCATACCGCCTTACTTTTTACTTCTTGTCTTCGACGTCGACGAACTCCGCATCAACCACGTTGTCCTTCGGTTTCTCGGAGGATTCAGCGCCAGGTCCCGCACCGTCTCCTGCGGGTCCAGCGCCCGGAGCGCCGGCAGCCGGCGACTGCGCTTTGTACATTGCCTCGGCCAACTTGTGGCTGGCCTGCGTGAGACTGTCGGTGGCCTTGCTGATCTCCTCCACGCTTCCACCCGACATGGCTTTGCGGGTAGCCTCAAGCGCGTCTTCCACGTTCTTGGCGTCGTCGTCGCCAATCTTATCGCGGTGGTCTTTCAGCATCTTCTCAACCTGGTAGACCATGGAATCCGCCCGATTACGCGCATCGATTTCGTCTTTGCGCTTGCGGTCGTCGGCGCCGTGAGCCTCGGCGTCTTTGGCCATCTTGTCGACTTCCTCTTTGCTGAGGCCGGAGGAAGAAGTGATGGTGATCTTCTGCTCGTTGTTGGTGGCTTTGTCCTTCGCGGTGACATTCAGGATGCCGTTGGCATCGATGTCGAACGTCACTTCCACCTGCGGGATACCGCGCGGCGCGGGCGGGATGCCGATCAGCTGGAACACACCCAGCATGCGATTGTCCTTGGCCAAGGCGCGCTCGCCCTGATACACCTTGATCTCGACCGAGGTCTGCGAATCGGCAGCCGTCGAGAACACCTCGCTCTTGCGTGTTGGAATCGTGGTGTTGCGGTCGATCAGCTTGGTGAACACACCGCCCAGCGTTTCGATGCCCAGCGAGAGCGGAGTCACGTCGAGCAGCAGCACGTCCTTCACTTCGCCGCCCAGCACGCCGCCCTGTACCGCCGCGCCCACCGCGACCACTTCATCGGGGTTCACGCTGCGATTGGGGTCCTTGCCGAACAGGTTGCGGACCATCTCCTGCACTTTCGGGATGCGCGTGGAACCTCCCACCAGCACGACTTCATCGATCTGCGCAGGGGTCAGGCCGGCGTCCGACAGAGCCTTCTTGCAAGGCTCCACTGAACGTTCCAGAATATCCGCCACCATCTGCTCGAAGCGCGCGCGAGTCAGCTTGATTGCCAGGTGCTTGGGGCCGCTGGCATCCGCCGTCAGGAAGGGCAGGTTGAGCTCGGTCTCGAGCAGCGTCGACAGCTCAATTTTGGCCTTCTCCGCGGCTTCCTTCAGGCGCTGCAGAGCCATCTGGTCCTTCGAAACGTCAATGCCCTGGTCGCGCTTGAATTCCTGGATCAGCCAGTCAATGATGCGCTGATCGATGTTGTCGCCACCCAGATGGGTGTCGCCGTTGGTGGACTTTACTTCCACCACGCCATCACCCACTTCCAGGATCGAAATGTCGAAGGTGCCGCCGCCGAAATCGTAGACCGCGATGGTTTCGTTCTTCTTGCGGTCCAAGCCATAGGCCAGCGCGGCGGCCGTGGGCTCATTGATGATGCGCATCACTTCCAGGCCCGCGATCTTGCCAGCGTCCTTCGTGGATTGCCGCTGCGCGTCGTTGAAGTAGGCGGGCACCGTGATAACGGCCTTCGTAACCTTCTCGCCCAGATAAGCTTCGGCTGCTTCCTTCAGCTTGCCCAGAATCATGGCCGAAATCTCGGGCGGCGAATACTTCTTGCCGCTGATATCCACACGAGCGTCTTGCGAGTCGCCTGCCACCACCTTGTAAGGAACCAGTTTCATCTCCTGATTCACTTCATCGAAGCGGCGCCCCATGAAGCGCTTAATCGAATAGACGGTGTTTTCGGGGTTAGTGACGGCTTGGCGCTTCGCCACCTGACCCACCAGACGTTCGCCGCTCTTGGCGAATCCGACGACGGACGGGGTGGTGCGGCCACCCTCCTGGTTGGGGATGACGACCGGCTGGCCGCCCTCCATGACAGCGACCACCGAGTTGGTGGTGCCCAGGTCGATGCCAATGATTTTGCTCATGTTATTTGCGTCTCTCTTCCGTTTACGTGGTAGTTAGAACCCTCGGCTAACTTAGCCTAACGCCATTATGCAAGTTTAGTGTGTTATTGTCAAGTATCGGTGGGCGCATGGCCACCTCATCTTGTAATGCCAATTAAATACGAGACTTAGGCCCTAGATCCCGATTTGCAAGGGGAGACCCAGCGATGGTTCTATTGCTGGCCTGCGCCGCACTCGGGGCAGAACTTGGCCGTCTTTGTGATGGACTTCCCGCAGGAGATGCAGAACTTGCTGGCGGCGTCCGCTACCGCGACACTCGCCTGATCGGGGCGCATGGCGTTCATCAACTGCTGTCCCATAGCCAACCCCGCGCCAAGGCCTATCCCGGCTGCAGCACCGCCTCCGCCCTCATTGGCAGCGGCGATCGGCAGCGAAGTCCCGGCCTGGAACTGCGCGAAGCGGCCCAGGTCGCCCACCATGTTCATGCCGATGCGAGCGTCCAGCGTCTTTTGCAATTCTTCGGGCAGAGAGAGGCTCTCAATCACGAAGCTATCCAGCATCAGTCCCAGATCGGCGAACACCGGCTTCAAACCGTCGCCGATACGCAGAGCGAGCTCCGCCTGATTCGCGGCCATGTCGAGAAACGGCACGCTGCTGCCCGCGAAAGTATCGGTCATGTGGCTAACAATCGTGTTGCGGAGCTGGTCTTCGATGTCGGTGACCAGATAGGTGTCGCGCGTGCCGGCCACCTTGGTGTGGAACACGCGCGGGTCAAACACGTGCCAGGCGTAGATGCCGTAGCCGCGGACGCGCACTGCTCCGAACTCCTTGTCGCGGATGGTGATGGGCGTCGCCGTGCCCCAACGCTGGGCGGTTTGCTGGCGCGTCGAGAAGAAATAGACGTCGCTCTTGAACGGCGACTCGAACTTCTTGTCCCAGTTCATCAGGTTCGTGAGAAGGGGCAGGTTCTGCGTGGTCAGCGTGTAGAGTCCGGGGCCAAACACGTCGGCGAGGCGGCCTTCATTGATGAACGCGGCCATCTGCGACTCGCGGACGGTGAGCCGCGCTCCGTTCTGGATTTCCATGTCCTGCATAGGGTAGCGGGTGGAGAGGATGCCGTTTTCATCTTCGGTCCACTGGATGACGTCTATGTATTGCTTGGAAATGAAACTGCGCAGCGACATGGGGCTCCTCCGGTTCTTGGCTACAAGAACGCTATCTGGTCTATCGTTGTTCCGGCAAGAAAACCTTAGAGCGGGATTACAGTGGAAGCATGAGTTCTTTATGGCTGATCCGGCATGGGGAGACGGAGTGGAGCGCGGCCGGGAAGCACACGTCTTCGACCGACCTGGCCTTGACGGCGGAGGGTGAGCGCAAAGCCGCGGAGGTGGGGCGGATGCTGGCGGGGAAGATGTTTGCGCTGGTTCTGGCGAGTCCGCTGAGGAGGGCGCTCGATACCTGCAAGCTTGCGGGATACAGTGCCGAGGTCACGCCGGATCTGCGCGAGTGGGCTTACGGCGCGTACGAAGGCCTCACTACCCCAGAGATTCAAGCCGAGAATCCTGGATGGACGATTTGGACGGGCACGCCGCCGGGCGGGGAATCCGCGGAAGAAGTAGGCGCGCGCGCGGATCGAGTCATTGCGAGGGCCATCGCGACCGGTGGCGATTTGGCGCTGTTCGGACACGGGCATATGCTGCGCGTTCTCGCCGCGCGCTGGCTGGGACTGGAACCGCAAGGCGGGCGAATGTTCGCGCTCTCGACGGGGTCGGTTAGCGTGTTGGGTCATGAGCGTGAAGTGAGGGTAGTGCAGGGGTGGAATCGGGTAGAGTGAATCTGTCGGATTTGTGGACCGGGAACTAAACTCCTATCTTGGTGTCTAACACGTAGTGCGAGCCGTCCTTTTTGTCGCCATCGTCATTCTTACAGGATGCGACTACGGATTCACCTTTCATCCCGAAGAGATGACGCCCGATCAAATGTTACAGCGCGCGGAACTGGTGTTCATCGGCAAGATCGAAGGCCAGCACTTTGACTCTTGGCCATTCTTCCGGGCCCCCGGTGTAAGTGCCGAGGGGCAGAGGTGGTGGCGACCGCGTCGCCGACGGGTGCGCGTAGAAACCGTGTTGCGAGGTTCCTATTCTCAAAAAGAGATTCAGGTCTATGAAATCTTCTGGACGGATGGAACATCGGGCGATTGGAACTCAACCCAAGACAATAGGACTTACCTTTTCATGGTTCGGCGAGAAGCTGGCCGGTGGCAGATCGTCAGAGATTGGCGGCGCAGCATCTATCCCGTGAGCAACGGATACCATCAGCGATTACCGTTGGATGAATCCCGGCCGCTATGGGAACGCTATGCATTGATGAACTATTGGATAGGTGCGGGCCAGGAAGGATCAGACAGGATGTTTCGCTACGACGATCCGGGCGGGAAACTCGGTCCGTGGAGAAAGGCGAAACTTCTGCGCGGTCTTCTCCATCATCCCCAGCGCTCGGTTAGACGGGCCGCGTGTTCGCAATTAGGACCGGAACAAGATGAATGCCTGGGCACGTTGCCAGAAGCCGATTTGCGTGATACCGGGAGCCCGCCGATAATGCTCCAATCCCCAACGAAATGGAACGCAGATGGTGAAAACCAGATGAGAGACTATTTTGAATCGGATCTTCTCATCGAGAGCCTGCCTCGCAACGATCCGCGTCGCACTCCTTTCATCCTAGATGGGGCTCGCCTTCTGACTACCATTAATCATCCAATCCTCCGCCGCGAGTTTTGCCGGAAGTTCATGGCTCGGTTTCCGAACGACACCGACAACGGCTGCCCAGCGAATAAACCTCCTCCGGCAACCATCGTGACGGAAAATGGTGATGTCCCGCTTGTCGGCGAGTGGCCAACCTGGAACAAAAAGCCCGCACGAGAGTCGACACCTACAAACAATAGCGAGAACAAATGACGGACTGGGCCGCAATAATACCTGCCTTCAACATTGATTTGCGGGGTTTGCCGCCCTACCGTCCGATCTTCACGTCCTGGTTCGTCCCAACCTTTCTGCTTGCGAATTTCATCTACTTGCGCAGAACGGCGAGCCTGTCATTTATCAAGGTTCTCGGTGCCGATGTCGCGATGACCGTGCTTGCGTGGCTATTGATCGCCCGAGTGCCCGTCGTACCAATGGTGGTTTGGGGGCTCATTCTTGGGCTGACGGGAAGCGGATCTGTCGTCGGCATGGTTCCCGTGCTCGTCATATCCGCTCTTGTCTCCGCGATTTCCCAGTGTGCATTGCTACGGTTTTTCAAACACCGGGCCACAAGGCCAGAATTCTGGGTGCTTACCGGAATCAATCTTTTCTGCTTTGCCTTAGCTTTTTATCGAATGTGTGTTTTTGTCCTTGCTTATCCGCCTATAGCATAGCGATCGCAACGACACCCGACGATCATATGTCAGTGCCCCGTGCTGCCCGGGATCGTCGCCTTGTATTGCGGCCAGTTCTTGACGATATCCGCGACCACCGTGTTGCCCACCCGCCAGGCGGCGTCGAGCGAGGGAATAAACCCAGTGAAGGCGCTCGCGTTGCGGGCCAGGCTCTCGGCGGCGGTCATCGATCCGGTGGGCGAATCGTAATCGCTCGCGGTGCGCAGCACCAGCACGCGGTTCACGTCGGCGCGCCCCGCCTTCGAGAGGAACGTGAGCGATTGCAGAGTGCCGGTGTCCTCCATGCCGGTTGTGACGTAGTTGCCTCGCCCGCCCGTGTGATACTTCACCCAGTCGTTGGCCCACTCATTCATCAGCTTGCCGTGCCAGAAGGTGCTGGAGGAAAGCACATCGCCCTTCAGCACGAACGGCGCGCGCTGGGCGTTGGGCGAAGGGTACAGGGCGCGCTCCTTCTGCATAGGCTCCGAGTCCACCAACTGCACGTTCTGCGTCAGACGGTAGGCCCAATCCACCAGCGCCGGATTCAGATGATAGGCTTCGCCATTGTTCGGCGTTATCAGGGGCAGTTGGTAAGGCACGGACTTGCGCAGTGGCACGAAGCCGGTCTTCCAATCCTTTGGGATCTCTCTCGCGTCAATCTCGTAACCGAGATCGCCATCGACTACCCACTCGGCCCACGCCGCGGAGCCAAGGCTGCCATCGGCAGGGTCGATGCCG
>CAZDGT010000054.1:0-1632 GCA_964504905.1 uncultured Bordetella sp.
TTGCTGATGACACGAAAGAAGGCGTAGACACTAATTCATCGGCGATATACTGGCCGTTTGGACCACAATTGGCAGCGCAAAGCCGCATACGTCGGCCTAATTGGAGTGTGCTTTCTGGTGGGCACCGCATTGGGGTGGAGCACGCTCGGACGGCGTATTGACAATTATGTCTCCGACATCCTGGTGAGTGCGCAACGGCCTCTAGCGATACCACCTCAATCGGCAGTGGTGGCTATAGACGAGGCAACTCTACGATCGCGCGGCGGGATGCGCAACATTCGTGGAATTCTGACCGAGACCCTCATTGCACTCCAGGACGCGCAGCCCAAAGTAATCGGCATCGATCTGATCCTGAGTGACGGCGGCGTGACGCAGGGCAATTCTTCAGACGCGGCGGCTCTGGAGAGACAAGACGCCGCACTCGAAGCAGCGATGCGCGCAACGCCGAACCTGATCCTTTCGGCAGATCTTGTCGGGGAACACACCGGAGAACGCTGGGAAGAGCCGCTCCCGCGCTTTGCGCAATGGGCCAAAGCGGTGGGCCATGTGCATCCGGAAATCGACCGCCTAGATGGAGTAAGCCGCGCGGTGTCGCTGGAGCAAACCGCCAATCATGTGCGGCACTGGGCGTTGGCGCTTGAAGCATTTCGGTTAGCGCGCAACGAGGCTCTGACGGAATCGCCCGACGATCTGGCCATCGGCGGCTTGACGATTCCGGCGAGTCGTGACACCGCGCGTCAGCTTCAAATCCGCTACTTAACCGAAGGAATTCCCACAGTGCCGGCCCTAGAGGTGCGACAAAGAAATGCAGAACTGAAGGGACGCGCAGTTTTCCTTGGCGTAACAGCTCTTTCGGCGGCGCGGGACCGGCTTTTGAATCCCTACGGGCAAAACGTGCCAGGAGTGGAAGTTCACGCGCATATTTTCGAAACGCTGGCGCGCGGTAGTTTTATCCGGCCGGTGAGCGATGCCGCTGGACTTGGCTTCGCACTTTTGCTGGTGGCGTTGGTGGGCCTGATGTTCTGGTTCTTTTCTGGCTGGAGAGCTTACGCGATGGTGGTGCTGGTGCTAATCGCGGCGCACGTGGTTCCTGTGGCGGCGTTTCGCAACGCCTGGATGATGCCCTATTTCGGACCCGCACTGAGCGCCTGGCTCGCCTCGGCATGCGTGGCCACGTTCCAGGTTTATTACACCCGTAAGCAGTTGCGGCGGGCCGAGGCGGAGAAGTCACGCTATCAGGAAGCGATTCAGTGGGCCGCGCACGAGATGCGCACACCGCTGACGGCGATCCAGGGGTCGAGCGAGATCATGACCCGCTATTCCCTGCCCGAGGCCAAAAGTAGGCAGTTGAGTGAGATGATCCACTCGGAATCGAAGCGGCTGGCGCGTTTGATTCAGACGTTTCTCGATGTCGAACGCCTAGCCGACGGGCAGATGGAGCTAAAGTCCGAAGTGTTCGAAGCGTCTGATATTGTAGACACGTGCCTGAAACGCGTCGCAACGCTGGCGGAACGAAAAGAGATGCGAATTTCACTGGAAACTCCGGTGGAAGGCAGCTTACGCGGCGACCGCGAGCTGATGGAATACGCCCTTTACAACTTGCTGACCAACGCGATCAAGTATTCACCCGCG
>CAZDGT010000055.1:0-2951 GCA_964504905.1 uncultured Bordetella sp.
AGGATCTCATCACCGGCGCTGAGTCCGGATTTGGCGGATGGCGAACCTTCCATGGTTTGCAGGATGGTGACGCGTCCGGGAACTACGCTCACGATAGTGCCGAAGCCTTTAGATTCGCTCCGCTGCATCTGCTGGAGCTGCTGGAATTGGTCCGGATCGAAAAAGATCGAGTGTGGGTCGAGCGTGCGCAGCATCCCGGGGATAGCGCCCTGGTAGAGGGCCTGATCTGGCGACACGGGGTCCGCGGCGTGCTCGTCCACGGTAAGAAACACATCGACAATCTTCTTGAGTTCATCAGCCAGCGCGGGGGCCGGATCGTCGTCAGCGCGGAGCGCCGCAGGCAGAAGCAACAAGATGAGTGCCAGTGTGCGCATACTCACCGGTGAAAGCGGGTGGCTTGGCGCTCCGCGTGGCGTTCCAGAGCGAGATCGATCAACCGGTTGATGAGTTCCGCGTAAGGCAAGCCTGCCGCCTCCCACATTTTCGGATACATGCTGATCGACGTAAAGCCGGGGATAGTGTTGGGTTCGTTGATATAGAACTTGCCGGTGGCGGTTTCGAGCAGGAAATCCACCCGCGCCATTCCTTCGCAGTAAACCGCCTGATAACAGGCAACGGCGAGGCGCTGCACTTCGCGCGTTTGCTCCGGCGTAAGGTCCGCCGGCAGCACGGTCTTGGAAGCACCAAGAATGTACTTGTCCTCGTAATCGTAGAACTCACGCGAGGGCAATATCTCGCAAGGAATGGCAGCTGTGGGGTCATGATTGCCGAGAACCGAACATTCGAACTCACGTCCGGCGATGCCGCGTTCGACCAGGATTTTGCGATCGAACTCGCCAGCGAATTTCAGCGCGCGAGCGAGTTCTTCGCGGGTCTTGACTTTTGAGATTCCAACAGAAGAGCCAAGATTCGCCGGCTTAACAAACATGGGAAACGGCAGGCGCGAGCAGATTTCATCGAGATCATACTCGCCGCGAGACAATACGACGAAATCGGCGACGGGCAGGCCACGCTCATGCAGCAGGCGCTTGGTCACTTCCTTGTCCATCGCCACCGCCGACCCCAGCACACCCGCGCCCACATAAGGCAAACCGGCCAATTCGAGCAGCCCCTGAACCGTGCCATCCTCGCCAAAGGTGCCGTGGAGCACAGGGAAGACCACGTCGATACCGGGGTTCCCGCCGGGCTCGGGCGAGATCGCGCGCGGTTCCCAGCGGCCTTCGGGAGTTATAAAGATGCGCTGGACGTCATAGCGTTGAGGGTCCATCGCCGCAATGATGGATTCAGCCGAGCGCAAGGAGATTTCGTGCTCGCCGCTGCGGCCTCCGCAGAGGACTGCGACTCGAAGCTTCATAGAATTCTCTTCCCCAGAGCGCTCGTGGCCAGCTCCACCGCCAGGAGCGCAGTGCGATTGGCCTCATCGAGCACCGGATTCACCTCCACGATTTCGAGGGAAGTCATTCGGCCGCTATCGCATACCAGTTCCATCGCCAGATGCGCTTCGCGGTAAGTGATACCGCCCCGGACAGGAGTACCGACACCGGGCGCTTCACGGGGATCGACAGCATCCATGTCAAACGAAAGATGGAATCCGGCAGTACCCGCCGTAACGATGTTGATGGCCTCCAGAATCACTGCGGGGAGCCCGCGCTCATCGATATCACGCATAGTGAAGGGATGCACGCCCGCGCCGCGAACGTTAAAGCGCTCAACGTCATCCACGCTGCGCAGACCAATCAGCGCTACTGAAGTGGGCTCAATCTGCGGAGCTGAGCCCCCGATGTGAGTGAGCTCGCGGGGACCTAGACCGATGCAGCACGCGAGGGGCATCCCGTGAACGTTGCCGCTGGGACTAGTAGCAGGTGTGTTCATATCAGCGTGCGCGTCGATCCAAATGAGTCCTAACTTGAGCTGGGCCTTGCGGAAGTGCCGCGACATGCCGGACACTGTACCGATCGCGATCGAGTGATCCCCTCCCAGCACCACCGGGACGCGGCCGTTATCAGCCGCCATCTCCACCATCTCCGCCAGGCGAGTGCAGGTGTGGGCAATTTGCGGAAGGTAACGGGCGTCTGGTTTTCCGACGGGCAGGCTCTCCGGCTGATCCACTAAGACGTTGCCCATGTCTTCCACTTCGTAGCCGAGCGCCGCGAGCTTCTCGTTCAACCCCGCGAGGCGCAACGCGGATGGGCCCATATCGACGCCACGGCGTCCTGCGCCCAGATCCATCGGCGCTCCGATGATGGCGATATGAGATTGCTTCATGAAAGTGATTACGGCCGAGTACGGTACAGCATGCGCGGGAAGGCGATGGTCTCGCGGATATGTTCGAGCCCGCACATCCAGGCGACGAACCGCTCCACGCCCATACCGAAGCCCGAGTGCGGAACCGAGCCATAGCGCCGCAGATCCAGATACCAATCGAACTCTGAGGCCGGAAGGTTGTGCTCTTTGAGGCGCTTTAGCAGAAGATCCAGATCGTGGATGCGCTGGCCTCCGCCGATGATTTCGCCAAAGCCCTCGGGAGCGATGAAGTCCGCTCCAAGTGCAACTTCCGGGCGGTCCTCAGCAGTCTGGAAATAGAACGCCTTTACTTGGGCTGGATAGCGGTCGACGATGACGGGCCGGTCGAGATCGTCCGTCAGCAGCGTCTCATCGGTGTTGCCGAAATCGGTACCCCACTGGATCTCGCTCCCCTTCGATTGCAACTTCACCACAGCATCGTCGTAGCTCATACGATGGAACGGCGATTGAATAGATTCGAGCTTGCTGACGTCACGCTCGAGTATCTTCAGTTCTTCGCGGCGTTTATCGAGCACACGGCCGACCACCGAGACAATCAGCGCCTCGCCCTCCCGCTTGACGTCTTCGAGATCGGCATAAGCCATTTCTGGTTCCACCATCCAGAATTCGGTGAGGTGGCGACGCGTCTTGGACTTCTCGGCGCGGAA
>CAZDGT010000056.1:0-20766 GCA_964504905.1 uncultured Bordetella sp.
TCCACGCGTGGAGGAGTGAATTGCCGCGGCGCAGGCTTCGGCAGCTTGCCTTTGCTCGCGTCCAGAGGTTGCCGCGCTCCACCGCCGCCCCCGCCGCCCGAGGCCTGTTTCTTGTTCTGCGCGATATACGGCCGCAGGTCCACTTCGATTCCCGTCACCTGTTTCACCATATTTTGCACTGGCCGCAACGAGCCAATGAAAACCAGCAACGCGATCACGCCTACGTGAATTGCCAGCGACAAGAAACCCGATGTGGTTTCATTGCCCGCGTAAATTTTTATCTCGTGGATAGGAACCGGCTTGGATGTGATCTCCAGCGGGGGAAGCTTCGGAGGGCTGATCAGCTCCTTGATGTTCTTGAAGATTTCCAGGAACCAAGGCTTCTCAATAGAGGCAGGTGGCAGCAAATGCGCCAGATGGTCGTCCGGGTTATTCCCAGGCGCCCTTTCGGGGCCATTTAGATTTTGATCAGGCACTTACACACCGACCTTATCCGCCGCTACGATTGAATGACGTAAGGGAGCGGGAAAACGTTGCAGCCGCCGCTCCCTGCATCCTCTATCATACGACTCCTGAGCCGGCGATTTCCAGGAATGCAGCAGTCTCCCGCCACAGATCCTCCAGGACGTCGGTCAATTCGTGCCCGGATTTGAACAACGCCAGCCTGGTCTGGGCGTGTTCCAGGGCGTAATCGTAAGAAACCTGATAGGGAACCACCGGATCTTCGGTCCCGTGCAAAATCAGCGCCCTTTGCTGGAAATCCGGTGTCGCTTGATATTCTGCCGCGTCTTCGAGGAATCGATACCCCAGGCGCTGTTCGCTTTTCGAGCCGTAGTGATGCATCGAAACCCATCCCGCGCGCTTCCAATCCTCGATTTCCTGGGCGCTCATGCGCTCTCGCCAACGCTGTAAGAACTGAAAGGCAGGCGCGATCAGGACCAAACGGTCCACCGGTTTGGGATGCCGCGCGGCATAAAGCGCCGCCAGGTATCCTCCCAGGCTCGACCCCATCAATACCATTTGTTCGCCCTTTGCCAGATTCTTCGCCTGCCGCGCCACCGCTTTCTCCACAACGCGCATCTGCCCGCTGATGGTGAGCGCTTCGAAGTTGCCCTGATCCAGTTGCGGCGCCTCAAACGCTACTCCGGCCTGGGCGAACTTAGCGGCGAAAAATTGCGCTTTGGAAGATTGCGGGCTGGACGCGAATCCGTGAAGGTACACTACGCGCATCCGATTACTTACTCCGTAGATGTCAGTGGACTGGAGAGAGAAACCGACACGGAAGAGTGCGCATTTACTACTAGACTCCATAGAACGCGCATTGGAAGAGAATTTCTCATTGTGCTGATGCTCCTGCGGGCTTGAAGTCAAAGAGTAATATCTTCTGTAAGGAACCGTCTAAGGCGATGATGAACCATCGCGAGTTCGCGACGTTGGCACGGCGCAGGCACGTGTGCACACTCATTTTGCAATCCGCATCTACGGCGGCCAGACGGTTTCCCGTGTTTGTATCAAAAATGTCTACAGTAAACGTACCGAATGCCCCATTCATTATCGGATTGCCGAGGAATACCGTGTTGGGATCTGGAAGCTTGCGTTTGTCGGCACCGCCCAACGCCAGGATCCCCCCATCATCTGAGTCGCCAAAACTTTGGACTGAGACCCAAGTCCCCCGGCGCATATAGTCCCTTCCCCGGTACCGCACACCTTCGTATTCGATATTGCGCACGTTGGGTCCAATAGGTTCAGGCGTCTGGCCAATCGGTCGTTTATCGTTAAGTCGCCGCCGATAAGGATCGTTCATGTCAAAGAAGCCAGAAATTGGAAGAGTTTTCTCCCATTCGCCAGGACTGGTCGTCCGCGCCGCATAGGAATGAGCCGTGTCGATCGCGAACGAATCCGGACTGCAAAGTTCCTCTTCGAGACGCGATTTGCTGTCACCGGGAACATCAAATTTGCACGCCGTTAGAAACAGCAAATTCGGCGAGGAAGGAGACGCCCGAAATGCGTAGTGATCGAACGGAATTCGCGTATTCCCCAGATTCGAGTTGCGAAAATTCGCAGGAAGCTGAATCCGATGCGCAAACTGCTCTCCCTCGACAATGCTCTCGTGGAGCACTCTGTCCTGGCCACACGTCGAGGTCGCAACCAACAAAAACAGCAAGGCACATTCACGACTAGTTAACAGCTTGTATGTTTCGGATTTCACCAAGTACCCCTAAAGCGGTGGAATCCCCGGTAGGTGAACGTATTTTCCGCCACTTCTTCACCGCCGCGCAGCTCCCGCTGCGTCGTCTCCACCGGCAGCAGAGTTCCGAATTCGCTCATCGCGTAATCCACGGTAGCTTCCTCGCGCAACGTCTTTTCCGCGCTTTCATCGGTTGCGTTCATGGTGATGCGCACCGGCAGCCCATCGGATTCCCGCACCCAAATCTCACCCTGCACTCGCAGCCGCTGCGTTTGAGCGGCCGCATCCTCGCGAAAAACTGTCAGCGCATGGGGACCGTCCAGTTGTTGATAGCGGAACACCTGGGTCGGCACCGTACCCAGCACGCGCGGGCCATCCACTGTGAATTCATAGCGCTCCAGGTTACCCCGGCTGAACAGGAGCAGGATCTGGCCGAAGTCCGTCGCTCCTCCGTGCAATCCGTATTTTTCGAGCTGCTGCAGAGCGCGCCTCTTACGTTGATCGTCGCTGCCGGTCACCAGTTTTGCCAGCGCATCTTCGGCGTGCCTCTCGCCGGCCACTTGCTTGCCGTCCACGGCCGTCACCTGGCGCAGTTCGTGAATCCCTTGCCCGCCCAGCCGCGCGAATCCATACTCGGAGACGATCTCGTGCTCTTTCCAGGCAACCACGCCAGGCCGCATGGCCGCCTCCCCCACCCGCACCTTGAAGCGCGGCGGAGCGGCAAGCACCCGCTGATGCAGCGTCTCGCGCCCGATCATCTCCGGCGCGATCTTCTGGAACGTCTCGGCTTCAGCAGCCAGCCGCTCGACGAGTTTCTGCGTGCGTTCGTCGGCGCGCAGCACCAGCGCGAAACAGAAAAGAGTCAGCCCACGCATCTATCATCGAGGATACCGCGCGGGCGGAAAGCGACTGCTTACGGGTTAGTCCAGCGAGAGATCCAGCAGAGCCAGTTGCGATTGTAAATGCGTAACGCGGCTCCGCAGCACCGCCTGCGACGCGCCACGTTTGAATAAGTCGCTCACTTCGTGTTCCAAAGATCGAACACGCATGATTTGGGCGACTATCCAGGGATCGTTAACCAGGGTCTGATTCTTCATAGCGCATTGTGGAATGTAGGACGGAACCTAACAATGGTCTAGTAGTACCAGTTCCGAAAACCTTCGGGCCATTTTGCGAATCTTGCGGGCTGGAGGGGCCTAGGGCCAGGAGTGCAGGCGTTACGTGACTGCGTCACGCCTGGTTTTGGTGGGATGTGACTCCCGGCACTAGGCTCGACCGCATTAGAATGGACCGTCTCCGCCCGGAAATCAATAGACCATCCGGCGGAAAAGTTTGGCGGTACTAGCCGGCATAAGGCGGTTGGTCAGGAATTTTGTTGGCTTGCCGGTGGCCGGTGGGGGGAGGAGTAGTTAAGTATCGACGAAAAGCCCTTCATAGGGGAGGAAAGGGACAATCCAGTTGAGGGCAATGGATGAAGATCATCACGTATATCAACGCGCCAAACAGCATGCTGAAAGTCATGAATACGACGATCGGGGCCACTACGAGAAAGAAAATGGCCAGTTTAACTTTGGAGATGGGTTTGGGCTGCGTAGTGCCGTCCACGCTCCCCATGATAAGTGCTTTTGGGTTTAACATTGTGCCGCCGCCGCAAGAATCAACCCAAATGTAACTGACCACCCAAAAGCGCAACCCCGCCGGCTCCTCGTGTTAGCATGATAGCTATCCCAGCAACATGATTCGTTCTTTCCGTGGCACCTCTCCCAGCATCGCTGTCTCCGCTTACGTGGACCCAAGCGCCGTCATTATCGGCGACGTCGCCGTCGGCGAGCGCTCCACCATTTGGCCCCATGTGACCATCCGTGGCGACGTGGATCACATCCACATTGGGGCGGAAACCAGTATTCAGGACGGCACGGTGCTCCACTGCGACACCGGTTTTCCGCTCACCATCGGCGATCGCGTGACCGTGGGGCACCAGGCAATGCTGCACGGATGTACCGTCGAGGACGACGCCCTGATTGGCATCGGAGCAATTGTGCTGAATGGCGCGCGCATCGGAAAAGGCGCGGTGGTGGCCGCTGGGTCGTTAGTGCCCGAGGGCGCTGAAGTGGCCGCCGGCATGCTGGCCTTGGGGGTGCCGGCTAAGCCCCGCCGTCCAGTGACGCCCGAAGAGCAGGCGCGCTTCGCCGAAGGCGCGCAACACTACGTCAAGAACGGGGCTGCCTACAAGAAAGAGTCGCTCTGATCGGATCCGCCTGATCAAACTCGCATGATCAAAGCAGTCAAAGGAACGCGTGACATCCTTCCACCCGCGAGCGCCGTCTGGAACCGCGTCGAGGCCGTGGCGCGCGAGGTCTTCCGCACCTTCAACTATCACGAAATCCGTACGCCAATCTTCGAAGAGACCGCTCTGTTTGCGCGTGGCGTCGGCGAAGACACCGACATTGTCGGCAAGGAAATGTATACCTGGGAGGATCGCGACGGTTCTTCGCTCACCCTGCGTCCCGAAGCCACCGCATCCGTAATGCGCGCATATATTGAGCACCGCCTCGATCAGATTCCGGGAATCAAGAAGTTCTACTACATCGGGCCCATGTTCCGCCGCGAGCGCCCGCAGAAGGGCCGCTACCGCCAGTTCTTCCAGATTGGTGCGGAGGCCCTTGGCTCGGAATCGCCCATTGTCGACGCCGAAGTGATCGAGATGGTGGTCGAACTCCTTCGCAAGGCTGGTTTGCAGGGCTTTCACCTAATTCTCAACTCGGTCGGCTGCGCCACGTGCCGGCCGAAGTTCATGGCAGCCCTCAAAGAAAAACTGGCGACCATCGCGCCCACGCTATGCACCGATTGCCAGCGCCGCGCGACCACCAATCCTTTGCGAGTGCTCGATTGCAAGGTTCCCGAAGATCAGGCCGCTATCGACACGCTGCCTTCCATCCTTGACTACCTCTGTGAGGATTGCCACGCCCACTTTCGCGTAGTGCAAGAGCATCTGCGGCAGCGCGGCATTGCCTACGAAGTCCGCCCGCGCCTGGTGCGCGGCCTGGATTACTACATGCGCACCACGTTCGAAATCACTCACGGATCTCTCGGCGCGCAAAATTCGGTTTTAGGGGGAGGGCGCTATGATGGTCTCGCGGAATCCCTGGGCTCGAAGGTTCCGGCACCGGGCATCGGATTCTCCATCGGCGAAGACCGGCTGGTGATGAGCGTGGAAGAAGCTCACCCGGAAGCACAACAGCCCACTGTCGACGTCTTTCTGGCGCCTCTTGGCGATACCGCCGAGCAGCATGCCGGTGCGCTTGCCGCTGAATTGCGGGCCGCCGGAATCTCCGTTGAGCGCTCCGTTGACCGCAAGCTCAAGCGCGCTCTTGAAACCGCCAACAAGATGGGCGCGCGCTTCTCGCTCATCATCGGAGACAACGAGATCGCCGCCGGGACATACTTAATGAAAGATATGGCGTCGGGCGAGCAGGTGTCGCTTTCGCGCGAAGCCCTCGCCGCACATATACAGAAAAACTAGATCATGCCATCCGTACCTCTTGATTTTTTAGGCGACCTCCGCCGCACACACAACTGCGGGGAACTGCGCGCTTCCGATGCCGGCAAGAAAGCCCTGCTTATGGGTTGGGTTCACCGCCGCCGCGATTTGGGCGGGGTTGTCTTCATCCATTTGCGCGACCGCGACGGCGTCACCCAGCTCGTCTTCCACGAAGATGCCGAGTCCGATGTTCACAAGAAGGCCGAAATGCTGGCCTCCGAATACGTGATCGCGGCTGAAGGCACGCTAGCGCTACGCACCGCCGACAATATCAATCCTGCGATCCCCACTGGCGAGGTGGAGCTGGTAGTCGAAAAACTCTGGATCTTGAACGAATCGCGCACCCCGCCCTTCCCCATGGAAGACAACGTGGACGTTAAGGAGGACGCGCGCCTCAAATACCGCTATGTCGATCTGCGGCGCCCGCGCATGCAGCACAACATCATCCTGCGCTCGAAGATCGCTTACGCGGTGCGCCAGGAACTGACCGATCAAGGTTTCCTTGAAATCGAAACGCCCTTCATGACGCGCTCCACCCCGGAAGGCGCGCGCGATTATCTAGTACCCGCCCGCGTGAGCCCCGGCAACTTCTACGCGCTCCCGCAATCGCCGCAAATCTTCAAGCAATTGCTGATGGTGGCGGGCTTTGACAAGTATTTCCAGATCGTGCGCTGCTTCCGCGATGAGGACCTGCGCGCCGACCGCCAGCCCGAATTCACCCAGATCGACTTGGAGATGTCCTTCCCGCAGCAGGAGACCGTTTACGAAGTGATCGAGCGGATGCTCAAGGCAGTGGCGAAGGCGGCCGGCCAGGAAATTCAGATTCCGCTGCCACGCCTTACCTACGCCCAAGCGATGCGCTCCTACGGCAGCGATAAGCCGGATCTGCGCCTGCCGCCCTTTTTCTGCGTCGAAGGTTTGTTCAAAGGCGAGGGGCTGACGCCCGAAGGTCTGCCGCTGGTGGCCATTCGCATCCCCAAGACCGGCGCGCTGAGCCGCAAGGAGCGCGACGAACTGAAGGCCTTCGGCCAGGAGCGTGGCTTGCGTGTGTTTGACGACGCGAAGCGACTCGAGCGCGACTTCCCCGCCGCCATGGCCGAAGTGCGCCAGCTAACCGGCGCCACCGAAGAAGACTTGCTCATCCTCTGCGGATGGGGAGGTGAGCCGAAAGGCGCGCTTCCCGAAAATACCGTGCTGCTCGCGGCCGGCCACCTGCGCATGCACGCCGGACAAAAATATAACGACCGTCATCAGTTACTCGATCCGAAGGATTTCCGCTTCTTGTGGGTGGTCGATTTCCCCATGTTTGAATGGGACGAAGAAGAGAACCGCTGGAACGCGGCGCATCACCCGTTCACATCGGTTCACGATGAGGATCTCGAAAAGCTCACCAGCGATCCGGCGCATTGCCGCGCGAAATCCTACGACGTTGTGCTCAACGGTACCGAGCTAGGGTCGGGATCGATTCGTATCCATCGCCGCGATATCCAGGCGCAGGTGTTTGCCGCGCTCGGCCTCTCCGACGAGGAAGCCCGCCACAAGTTTGGCTTCCTGCTCGACGCGCTGGAATATGGAGCACCTCCCCATGGGGGCATCGCGCTAGGTCTGGACCGTCTGGTGATGCTGCTGGCTGGTGAAACATCCATCCGCGACGTGATCCCGTTCCCCAAGACCGCCAAGGGGACCGATCTCATGTGCGAAGCTCCTTCCGATGTGCCGGAGCGCGCGCTCCGCGAACTCGGCATCAGTATCCGCAAGAAGTAAGCAGGAATCTCAGACGTTGGGTGTGGTTGCCGGCACCTGTGCCGGTGGCGCAGTCTTTGCGGCCGGCCGGAATGCCCAGCACCAGATGGCCACAGCCAGGATCTGCGTGGCCAGCCCGAACTTATCGGTGATGAATTGCAGGATCGCCCCTTCGGTTACAAACTGGCGCAATCCCCAGGCGATCGCCGCGCCCGTCACCATCACGCCTAGTCCGGCGCTGACGGTAAGCAACCGCGGGTCCCGGCGTTTCGATCCGATCAATGCCGTCCACAAGCCCAGATTCATGATGGCCGCGCCAAAGTTCAGCAGTTGGCTGGTGACGTTGAACCAGTGCATGGAAAATAACGGCCCGCGAACAATCAGGAAGGGCAGGGCCAAAGCTATCACTACAACGCCCGTTAGCAGTTTCCCCACGGCTTGGCGGATGGGACTCCCCTCAGTAGCGCGATACGTCAAGACGATCACCATCATGAACAGCAGAAGGTCCAGCAGAATTTCATCGCTCCAATAAATGCGCCTGTAGAGCAACGTGTTGGGACGGCTCCCGGTGGCGAATAGCGTGAACTCCACTGCGGAGGTGGTTAACTGAACCAGGGAATAGAACAGCAGAATAAGATACTTCTTGAAAGGACCGCGGAGGAGAAGAATGCAGAGAAGAGCTTGCAGGCCCACCAGGGGAACCGCGAGCATGTAGCTGACGATATCCATTAAAAAGCCCCGCCTATCCGAAGACTAAGGCGGGGCCGAATTGTACTGCGGCTAGAACTACGCCGCGATGATATTGCCGTCGCCACCTGTCGGAGGACCAAACGGGCCGTGCTGCGCGATGATGTTGCCATCACCACCAGTCGGCGGACCAAACGGGCCATGCTGTGCGATGATATTGCCATCGCCGCCAGTAGGCGGACCGAACGGACCATGCTGCGCGATGATGTTGCCATCACCTCCAGTAGGCGGACCAAACGGACCATGCTGCGCGATGATGTTGCCATCACCACCAGTAGGCGGACCAAAGGGTCCATGTTGCGAGATAATATTGCCATCGCCGCCCGTTGGCGGCCCAAAGGGGCCATGCTGCGCAATCTGTGCGTTCGATTGCAAACTGCCATAAGAAATTATTCCGGCGCAAAGCGCCAAAACAAATATCGTCAGAATTGTAACACGTCTCACCTGTCACCGCCTCTTACTTACTAGATTTGACACCTAGTACGTTGCTTAGCTAGGAGCTAAGGTCAACGCCTTATAGTATCTCCTCGCCTTAGTACTAACTATAAGGGTTTTTCCTTAGTACGTCAATAGGGGTAGTACTGGCAAGTAATACTGGCGGGTTTCTCTTTCAACTAATTGAAAAAACTATACTTGACTGCTTCTGCGAATCATTTGTGTGACTTCGCGGAGCGCAATGTAGACGTTCAGCAACCCCAGGCAACTGATCGCCGCCCGGAAATATGGCTCGTCCCAAAGATCTTGCAGGTCAATTTGGTAGTAAGGGAAAAGACTGGGAAGATGGTTCAAATTCCACGAATCCATCCAAGGGAACACCAACAGGAAGGAACCGATCTCAAAAGCGAAGATGGCGAACAGCACCACCCACAATCTCTGCCGCAGGCGCACTCTTCTCTGTGCGCGGGCGATCGTGGCGGAAGGAAGTGGCGGGGCAGCTTCGGGTGTGGGAGTAGTCTCCGGCGTCAGCGACATGCAAAGAGTTCGCCTTGGGGGGAGATAACAACCGGCGCCGGGTATCCGGTCCAGACTGGATGCCGGCTGGCGTTTCTGACGGGCTCGAAACTGAAGCGATGCAGCGCCGTGGGGCCTACACGTTCCAATCCTGCCAGGTGATCGTGCGTCCCGTAGCCTTTATTGCTCGCCAAGCCGTATTCCGGGAACACTGCGTCCCACTTTACCAATGCATGGTCGCGTTCGGTCTTAGCGAGGATGGACGCGGCGGCAATCGAAAAACACAGAGAGTCCCCGTGGATCAAAGATTTCTGCGTTAAGGCGCTGTCGATGCGGATTGCATCCAGCAGCAGATAATCGCAAGTCAGATGCAACCGCTGCAATGCACGCTGCATTGCTAGCCGGGATGCTTGCAGGATATTGACGCGGTCAATCTCAAAGGCGTCCGCCGCGCCTACCGCCCACGCCAAAGCCCGCTCGCGGATGCGCTCAGCGAGCACCTCGCGCCGCTCCGGGTCCAGTTGCTTGCTATCGTCCAGCCCGCGAATCTGCCGCGCTGGATCCAGCACTACCGCCGCCGCGAACACGGGCCCGAAAAGCGCGCCGCGCCCCGCCTCGTCCAGTCCGGCGATGGTCCGGTAACCGGCGCTTCGGGCGGCACGCTCGTAGCGGCTGCTGGGCATGCGTGCAAGCTAGGCGCGTTCGCGCAGACGGGCAGCTTTGCCCTTCAATCCGCGCAAATAGTACAACTTCGCGCGCCGCACGCGGCCCGTCCGCACCACATCGATATGATCCACCACCGGAGCCTGCACCGGGAAAATGCGCTCCACTCCGTGGCCGAAGCTGACCTTGCGGACCGTGATGGTCTCGCTCATGCCAGTGTTGTTGCGGGCGATGACAGTGCCCTCGAATACCTGGAGGCGCTCTTTATCGCCTTCCTTGATTTTGACGTGCACCTTGATGGTGTCGCCAGGCCGGAACTCGGGGTGCTCTGCCCGCAGGTTCTTCTTCAGGATCTTGGCCATCATTGCGTTTTGCATGATCTCGTCTCCACTTTCTCAAACCAGTAAATCCGGGCGGTGCCGCTGGGTTTTCTCCCGCGCCGCGCTTCTCCGCCACTTGCGAATCTCTTCATGGTTGCCGCCGATCAGCACATCCGGCACTTTCCATCCGCGAAATTCCGCGGGCCGTGTATACTGCGGCCAATCCAGCAACCCTTCTTCACTGAACGACTCATCCACGCTGGAGCTTTCATTCCCCAGCACTCCCGCTTGCAAGCGAGCCACCGCGTCCACCACTACCGCCGCCGCCAGCTCGCCGCCGCTCAGCACATAATCGCCGATCGAAAGCTCTTCGTCCGCCAGGTGCTCCGCAACGCGCTCATCCACGCCTTCGTAGCGGCCGCAGATCAGCAGCAACTCCTGCAAGCCGCCGAATTCCCGCGCCTTCGCCTGGTCGAACTTCCTACCTTGCGCCGAAAGAAGAACCACCTTCGATCCCTCCCGGCGTTCCGGCCAAATTGCCTCGACCGCTTCAAATATCGGACCTGCCTTCAGCAGCATGCCTTCGCCGCCGCCAAACGGCCGGTCATCCACCGTGCGGTGCCGGTCGTAAGTCCACGTCCGCAAATCGTGCACGTGAATCTCGATCAGCCCCGCCTCGCGCGCCTTCTGAATCACGCCGTGCTCGAACGGCCCCCGGAAAAACTCCGGGAAGATCGTCACGATGTGAAACTTCACTGTTGCTCCAGCAACCCTTCCGGCAACACCACCCGGATGGTCTTGGCTGCTACGTCGATCTCCTTGCAAATCGACCGCGCGAACGGAATCAGAATCTCACGGCCGTCCGCCGCCTCCAGCTTCAACAGAGGCGCACCGCCGTAGTCCTCTACCTCCGTCACCACACCAATCAGCGAATTCTCTACAACCTTACAGCCAACCAGATCCGCATGCGAGAAAGCCCCTTCCCCGGGTGGCTCCACTTCCCTCGCCGGCACCAGCATCTCAGCGCCTTCCCACGGCTCGGCATCCGAAATTGAATCGATGCCTTCGAACTTGAACACCGGACGCCCGTCATGCCGCCAAACTTCAGCGACACGCATCACTTGCCGGCGCCCGTTCACTTCCAGCGCGACTTCCTTTAGCTTCTCTTCGCGGCCTATTTCGGTGCTATCCAATGCACCCAGCAACTCGCCGCGATTCCCACGGGTGCGCCACAGCCGTCCGATAGCCACCCAGTCCTCTGCCACCACTCAGCCTATTCCAGAATCTCCAGCGTAAAGCGCCGGTTCTGTTTCATGCCCGCGGCGCCCAACAACGTCCGGATGGAACGCGCCGTCCGGCCCTGTTTGCCGATCACCTTGCCCAAGTCCGCCGGCGCAACCCGCAGTTCCAGAACCGTAACCTGTTCGCCCGCGACTTCGCGAACTGTCACCTCGCCGGGGTTATCGACGAGTATCTTGGCGATCTCTGTTACCAGTTCTTTCACGGTCACACCTCTAACTTAAGCTGCCGTTGCCGGCACCGGCGGATTGGTCTTGATCAGCCGCGCCACCGTATCCGACGGCTGCGCGCCGTTCTTGATCCAGTGTTGAATGCGCTCGTGATCCAGCCTCACTGCCTTGGGGTTTGCCACCGGGCTATAAATTCCCACCACTTCCACCGAGCGGCTATTGCGAGCACGCTCCTTGTCAATCACCACCACGCGATACGACGGCTTCTTCTTGCCGCCAAACCGCGCCAGACGAATCATCAGCATTCCGTAAACTCCTATCCTTCTATAATCCGTAATTTAACGCCCAAAGGGCAAACCGGGCGGCATCATCTTCGCCAGGCGCTTGCCCAGGAACCCGCCTCCGCCACCGGTCAAACTCTTCATCATCTTACGCATCTGCGTGTATTGTTTCAGCAGATTGTTGACTTCCTGCACCGAGGTCCCACTGCCCTTGGCGATCCGTTTGCGCCGTTGGCCGTTGATAATCATGTGGTTAGAGCGCTCTTTAGGCGTCATCGAATCCACAATCGCCACCAGCCGGTTGATCTCGTTCTCGTCCACTTTGACGTTTTTCAGGTCCTTCATCATGCCAACCTGCGGCATCATTCCCAGAAGTGATTCCAACGGGCCAAGCTTCCGGATCTGCTTCATCTGATCGCGGAAATCGCCCAGCGTGAAGTCGTCCTCGATCAGCTTCCGCTGCATTTCTTCGGCTTGCTTCTGGTCGATGGTCTCTTCTACGCGCTCGATCAGGCTCAGCACGTCGCCCATCCCGAGAATGCGCTGGGCAACGCGGTCCGGATGAAACGGTTCGAGGGCATCGGACTTTTCGCCCACACCTACGAACTTGAGAGGCTGCCCCGTCACTGAGCGGATCGAGAGCGCCGCGCCGCCGCGGGCATCGCCGTCCATTTTTGTAAGAATAGCCCCGGTGATGCCTAAGCGTTTGTGGAATTCATCTGCCGACTTCACCGCGTCTTGCCCGGTCATGGCATCGGCGACGAACAGGATCTCCGACGGATTGAGCAGTTCTTTGAGCTGGCTCAGCTCCGTCATCAGGTCTTCGTCAATATGCAAACGTCCTGCTGTATCGACAAGGACAACGTCACGGCCCGTTTGAATAGCTTCCTTGCGAGCCGACCGAGCCAAATCCAGCGGTTTGGTCTCTTCCGGAGTTCCTTCGTAGATGGGCAGCTTGAGATCGCGCGCCAGCACGCTGAGCTGTTTGCGCGCCGCCGGACGGTAGACGTCCACCGAAACCATCATCGGGGAACTGCCATTCTTTGACAGCCAACGCGCCAGCTTCGCCGTCGACGTGGTTTTGCCCGATCCTTGCAAGCCGACGATCAGGAACACGCTGGGAGGCTCGTTCGCCATCCGCAGCTTGGCCTGATGGGCGCCCAGCATCTTGACCATCTCGTCGCGGACGATCTTGACCACCTGCTGCGCGGGCGAAAGCGCGGTGAGCACTTCCTGCCCCATGGCCTGTTCTTTCACGGCTTCAATGAATTGCTTGACGACGCGGAAATGCACGTCGGCTTCGAGCAAAGCGACGCGGATCTCGCGCAAGGCGGCTTCCATGTTCTCCGCCGAGAGTTTGCCCTCTCCGCGCAGGGTCTTGAATACGCGCTGCAGCTTGTCGCTTAAGTTATCGAACATGATTTGCCCCGGGCCTAAAATACCTGGGGATCTCCACCGGAAGGTAGATTTTCATTGTAGCGCAAGCTAGAGCCGCATCGAGTTGGAACCCCACTAGAGAGCCTTTCGGACCCAAATGCACTACTTTGAGGACCTTGTTCGACTGCCATGAAATTCCGGGACGTCATGAAACTAATCGAAGCTGACGGCTGGCGGATCGTGAAGCAGCGCGGCAGTCATCGTCAATATAAGCACGCCGGAAAACCGGGGAAAGTGACGATTGCCGGGCACCCTTCGGCGGAAGCGGCACCGAAGACACTGCGTAGTATCCTGGTACAGGCAGGCCTGAGACGATGAACTTCGCCGTCATTTACGAAAAAACCAGCACTGGCTACAGCGCCTACGTTCCGGATCTGCCCGGCTGCATCGCGGGCGGCGCCACGCTCGAAGAGACTACTGAATTGATTCGCGGCGCGATCGAGATGCATTTAGACTCCATGCGCGAGGACGGTGATTCGATCCCAGAACCTACCACCGTCGCCGGCTGCGTGGCGGTACCCGTTTAGCCCGACGCGTGAAAGCGACATCTGCGCGAGTGCGACCCCACAGGATAGATACCTATACTGTGACTTCATAGTGACCCGAGGAAGCCCAGCAACGCTTGCCTCATGAACTCAGGCAACGCCACGTAACGCTCCACCGCAGCATGGGCTTCGGCTGAATGCCTCCGAATGGCCGCATCCGGGGTAGCGGCGCTTCCATCGTGGAGCAGGGGTCTGCGAAAGCGCAGTCCCCATAGCGCAGGAGTTCGGATCTCGTTCGCTGTGGCAGATGCCTGAACGATGCCATCGCCGGTGCCAACATCGTGCAACAACAAGTCGGAGAAGAGTGGAACGGGCCTCCGGTCAAACAATGGGTTTGAGCTAGCAGATGTCGTCAAGACCGGAACGTGGCAAGAGGCGCAGCCAACCTCCTGGAATACACCTTCGCCAGTCTGCGCGGAGCTGTCCATGGAGCCGCGATCCAGAGGTGCGAGGAATTTCATGAAGTTGGTGAAGTTGTCGATACCCCGCAAGCGCGTTTGGCGGTCGCGGATGTCTTCTACACCGCGCGTGGCGCTGCACAGTTTTAGTCGCTCCGGCTCTATCCCAAGAGCCACTTCTTCGGGAAAAAGGTCGTTCGTAATTCCCATCTCATTCCGATAAGCGTCGCCGGAGAATGAAAGAAGCGTCGCATGCTGTGCCTTCCAGCCGAAGCGGCCGATCCGCTCCTGGCCGGTCGCAATGTCAATGATGTGCGCTGCCCGCCCGCGGACACCGTCTCCGTTGCGGTCCTCGGGATCTTCAAGCGCCAGGATTGCATCATCGGGGATCGCCTCCACCAGCCCCGCGCCAAACAAGGGAACGGGAACGCGTTTGGCGATCACGTTCGCTCCCGCAGGAATTTGCACCTGACAGTTGTGCGGGGGCGTGGAGAATAGATGAAACAGCGTGCCGCCATTGAGCTCGTTGAATTTGCCGTCCGCATCGCGGTAGCCGGCGCGCACTTCGGCAATTGGGCTGACTCCGCCGATGGCCGGGGCGCTATGACAGATGGCGCAACTGGTGCCGTTGAAGGCTGGACCTAGACCGTCCTTGGCTGTCTCGATCTCGGTGAAGTCATCCACGCCCAGCCGGAACAATTCATGTTCTATTGGACTGATGCCAGGGAGAGGGTCGCCCGGCAGAATCGATTCAGTCTGACTAAAGGCCAACCAAGCATGTGCAGCCAGGAATGCGGCCGCGGCGAATTTTGTGAAGCATGGAGTCTTCATCGAACGACGAGCGTCCCTCTCATCAAGTGATGCCCGGCGCCACAGGCCCGCGAACATTCAAACACAAACGTGCCTTTTTCTTTCGCGACGAAGCGCACGCGCGCTTCCCCCATTCCCTGCTGAGGAATGGCAATATCGATGCCTGCGGCGGTGATTTTGAAGCCGTGATCGGTATCATCGCTCGTGAGGACAAACTCCACCAGTTCGCCCTGCTTCACCGTCACCTTCGAAGGGTTGTAGGTGAAACGCTCTGCCAGAATGTTGACGACCCGATCCGGCTTGCGTTCCGTCTCTTGTGCGAAGGCGAGTCCCATCACGAACAATAGTTTTAAAACTTTCATCAGAACCACCATCCTATGCCCAGATTGACACCGTTTAGTGCTTGCACGATGGCGCTCTGATTGCGGTTGAAGTTGTAATCGAACTTGATGGCCACGTCCGCGTTGGGCTTGAAAGTGATGCCTGTGATCCAGGAAGAGCGGTTGAACTGCGGCAGCGCTACGTAACCCACGGGCATGCTTTGCTGGGTGTTGTATCTCTCGTAGCGCGTGAAGACAATCACATCGTTGCGAGCACGCCGGGGAAATACGTGGAAAGCCGGCTCGAAATAATAGCCGCGCATCTCGCTAGCGTTGTTCGGATTGACGCCGGTTTGTTGCCGAATACGGCGATTCAGCTCGCCCGCCCGAGTGACCCAGGTGTTAGCGAATAAGCCCCGGAAATCGAAACGGCGGACACTGTAACGCCCATCGAACTCCGCGATGTTAACGCGGGGATTGATGCCCGGCGTCTGGTATCCGGCGTGCCCGGAATAAAAACTGGCCCCGAGCATGAGGCGGCGAACGCCGGCAAACTCCAGCCGCCCTACTTTGGCTGGATTGCGGAAGGACGCGTCAAACCCGGACGCTTTCCCTTCCGAGATTCCACCCTCGGCGTTGAATCGGCTGGCGTCGAGCGAAGAGACGAGATAGGTACGATATCGAAATCCCCCGCCGAGATCACCCGTGATCCCAAATCCAAGCTCCCGCCATGTTGTTGGGATAATCGTGGTTTCAACGAACGGGCGCTCGACGCCGTTGAAGGACGGGGGCTCATGCCGTTCGTTGACGATCCCCATGGGGGTGAGCAACATACCGGCGCGCAAATTGAAGTACGGCTTTACGAAGAAATCGAGGTAGGCCTGTTCCAAGGCGATCTCTCCGGTCTCCTCCCCTCCCTCCACCAACGCGTGCTCAAGCTCCAACTCACTCCAAAACTTGATTCGATCGGAGAAGCTGTGGCCGAACAGCAGAACAAACCGGTGAAAGTCGGGCCGGAAAGAGTCGCCGCTTTGTTTGTTAACGTGAAAATCCATATAGCCGGAGACCGGCAGCCTGGTCTCAGCCTGGGATGAAGTTTGATAGTCGCCTGTGACCGACACGGCAACGAGCGCCGGTCCGCGGGGCGCCGCCGGCTGGGAAACCAGTGTTTGTGGCGCAACGGCAACCGTCGCTGGCGCAGGTTCTGGCTTCATGACGGCAATGATTCCATTCAGCTTCATTTCAAGCTGATCGATCCGGAGGAGCAAATCCTGCGCACTGATTTCTTTGCCGAATGCCGGATCAATCAGCCTCATCTTCTCTTCAAGCTCAGTCACTCGCCGCTCGATAGCGGAAGGGCTTTGAGACAAGAGCGCGGGCGCTAAGCAGAGCGCAATCGCTGCCAGAACCGGTTGAGATGTCTTTACCATGGGTGGAGCGCGAACCAATACTACGGTGACTTATCAAGTATTAACTATAGTTAAGTATCTGTCAAGCATTCAGATTGTCGACAATGCTCACGCCCATCGCGACCAGCGCCCGTCGAAGCCCGCGAATCCCATGGTGTTTCTGCGTTCGACCTATAATCGTCCCATGTCCCGCGCCATTCATCGCTTATTACCCTGCGTCGCCGCCGCGCTCCTCGCCTTGCCCCTCGCCGCCCAGCCCGCACTCGCACCCACCGGCACGCTGCGCGCGGCTTTTCTCGACGGAAATCCGGTGCTTGGCCGCGTGGATCCACAAACCGGAGCCGTCACCGGTCCCGTCGCCGATCTGGTCAAGGAACTCGCCCGGCGCATCGGTGTCCCCTACACATTGATCCCCGCCGCCGGAGCGCCCGATGTTATCCGGCGCCTCCAGGCGCACACCGCCGACCTCGGTTTCATGGCCTACAACGCCGGCCGCGCCAATGAGGTCGATTTCTCCGCGCCCTGGCTGCTCATGCCCAACAGCTACATCGTTCGCGCTGATTCCCCGCTCCAAAAAGTTGCCGACGCCGACCGCGCGGGCGTTCACATTGCCGCCGTCAAGAACGACACTCAGGATGTCTACCTCAGCGCCAATCTGAAAAACAATCGTGTGGACACCGTCCCCAAGATGCCTGCGCTCGACGAGCTTGAAACTCTGCTCGTCAGCGGAAAAATCGACGCCTTCGCCGCCAATCGCCAGCGCCTTATGGAAGCGGCCGCGCGCTATCCCAAACTCCGCGTGCTATCCGACAACTACTTTGTCGCGGGGCAGGCTGTCGCACTCGCCAAAGCCGATCCGTCTCAGCTCGGAGCGCTTAACCGATTGTTAGGAGAGGTTTTGGCGACGGGATTCGTGAAAGCGTCCATCGATCGCGCCGGATTGCAAGGCGTGGACGCCGCCCCGCCACTAGGGCGTTAGTCGAATTCTATTCGCGCCGCCGCTTGCTCCGGACCCAGTCGGCCCGCCTGAATATCGGCCGCCGAATAATTCTCCCCGCGCACCGGAATTCCCGCCATTCGCCGCAACATCGCGATCTGTCCGGTGTGTGTGAAGGCATCGGCGATGGCACTCTGAAAAAGCCGCTCCGCGTTTGCCGGCCCCGGCCCGTGTTCCGCGATTCGCTCATCCAACGCCTGCATGGCCGCAAAGAAGCGTGCGGTCTCCTTCTCCCACGCCAGCGGCGTCGAATTGTGCCAGTCCTTGCGCCCCTCCACCTGCGCCAGCGCCCAATCCATCAGGTCGCCGATGTGCGCCAGGATCTCTCCCGGCGTTCGCACCGTCTCCGCGGCGCGAAAATCGCGAAACTCCGCGGGCGTATCCCGCAACACTTTGCCCAGACGATAAGCCAGCGTGGCCAGTGCATGACGGATCGGCACATTCATGCCCACCATCATCTCATTTGCCGTGCAATCGAAGGTTCCACTCAAGGTATAATTCTCGCGAAGCGGATCTTCCAGGAGACTATACAAAATGAAACCAATGGACTTGTCCCGGCGGCAGGCCATGCAGCGTGTTGCCGCGACGGCAGCCTTCGCGGCAGTGGCCGAATCCTATGCGGAAGCGCAGAGTGACGCGAGCCACCACACCACGCTCGACGATTTCAACCGGCTCATGACGGAGCTCTCCAATTGGAACCGCTGGGGCAAGGATGACGAAATGGGCGCGGTCAACCTGATCACTCCAGCCAAGCGCAAGCAGGCAGTCGGCCTGGTAAAGGAAGGTGCGTCCTACTCCATGGCGCGCAACGCCGAAATGGAACCGGCAGTCGACAACCCGGCGCCCATCGTTCGCAAAATGCTGCGCCTAGGTTCGGCGGCGCCCGCCACTGGTAGCGGCGGTACTGCGGATTCGTTTTTCATTTCTTACCACGGCTACGTCCACACTCACATGGATACGTTTTGCCACTTTCTTTACAACGGCAAGATGTATAACGGCTATTCGAAGGAAGTGGTGACGGAAGCCGGCGCCTCCAAGAACAGCATCATCAACTTCAAGAACGGAATCGTGACGCGCGGCGTGCTGATGGATATGGCGCGCCACAAGGGCGTCGATTATCTTGAGCCCAAGACGCCGATCTATCCCGAAGATCTCGACGCGTGGGAGAAGAAGGCCAAGGTCAAAGTGAGCACTGGGGACGTCATCCTGGTGCGCACCGGCCGCTGGGCTCGGCGCGACGCCAAGGGTCCTTGGCCCATTGCCGATGGCGGACTCGCGGGGCTCCACGTCAGCTGCGCGAAGTGGCTGCACTCGCGCGACGTTGCGATTCTCGGCGGCGATGGTGCTCAGGACGTGCTGCCGTCTGGCGTCGAAGGCGTCTCCCAGCCGGTGCACCTGCTTTCGTTGGTCGCCATGGGAATGCCGATTTTTGACAATTGCGATTTGGAATTGATCGGCCGCGAAGCCGACCGCCGCAAGCGCTGGGAATTTCTGGTCACGGCTTCGCCCGCGGCCGTCCCCGGCGGAACGGGTTCCGTGCTCAACCCCATTGCAACCTTCTGATGAAGAAAGTTTAATGTCGCTTGTAGGGAACCATCCCTTAGTAGAATTCATCCTTTTGAAGAGGAGCTTCCAGGAAATGCACAAGATCGCGATTCGCATCGGCATCGCTTTGTTAGCCGTGACAGCAATGGCAGTGGCGGAACCCCAAAATTCTCCCGCCCCCGGGTCGGTCAACGTTCAGTTGAATACCGAATTCCTGAATGACCTGATGCGCAGCGCGATCATTTTCAATGGCATGGTACAGAACCTGAACCTCAACCGGACGCTGCATGAATCCGGCGTTGCCCCCGATAGCACCGATGCGAACGGGCGTCCCATCAAGCGGACCGCGGCGGTTCTCGGCGCTGGAGCGGGCGTCGGCGTGGCGGTAGGCGGCATGACCGGCGGCCAAAAGGGCGCGCTGATCGGAGCGATTGCGGGCGGTGCGGGCGCCTTGATCATCGATCAAATCATCCAGCATCAGCAGGCGGCCAAGGCCCGGCAGGCCGCCGACACCTACCGCGATAGCCAGCCTTATTACGACCGCGAACCTCGTCATTTCAAGGAACGGACCGTCCCTCAGCAGTAGTCTAGGTTATTCCCCTAGCTTGTAACACCGTCTGAGGGAGTTGTATCTTTATGGGAGGATTGACATGTTTCCTTCCAACACCAGACAACTTCTCATTCTACAGGCGCTGCTCGTAGCAGCGCTCCTCACTTCCTGCGCCAATAGCGGCACGTCGTCCGACGGGCCTCATGCCACAGTTCTAATGCGCGACGGCACCCGCATCTCGGGAACCGTGACCGCCACTACGCCTTCCGGCATCACCTTGATGGGTGACGACAAGGCTTCGCACACCCTCTCGATGGCCCAGGTGAAGTCTGTCTCCTACGATGAGCCGCAACCCGCCGCACAGCCGGGTGCGCAACCAGCCGCTGCCGAGTCAGTCGCCTCCGACCCGGTGCACGACGATCACTACCATCCGACCCTCGCTGCGATTCAATCCAAGACTTACACTCTTCCGGCGGGTGCTCTGCTCCCGGTACGCACCGAGGAAACCATCGACGCCGCCGTCGCCACGGGCGGACAAACCTATGCCGCCGAAATAACCCGCGACGTCCTCGATGCCGCGGGAGCCGTCGTCATCCCGCGCGGTTCCAACGCTCAGATCGTCATCCGCTCGGCAACCAAGGGCGGCCGTATCAAAGGCGCGTCTGATCTGATCTTGGATCTCGATTCAGTTTCAGTCGCCGGCCGGCTATACCGGTTGGATACTGAGGACATGGTGAAGAAGGGGCGCGACGGAGTAGGAGCGAACAAGCGCACTGGAATCTTCACCGGTGGAGGCGCTGCGGTCGGCGCGATCATTGGAGCCATTGCCGGCGGCGGCAAAGGCGCGGCCAT
>CAZDGT010000057.1:0-3047 GCA_964504905.1 uncultured Bordetella sp.
GCGGTGAAACAGCTTCAGCGCCTGGAAGCCGAAGGCCTCGCCTGGGTCGACGTGAAGGCGGACGTCCAGGCCGCCTATAACGCCGCGCTCCAGGAAGACCTCGCCAAGGTCTCGGTCTGGCAGGCCGGGTGCAGCAACTACTATCGCGGCGGCCGCAGTTACTACGGATACGCGCCGTACCGGTCCTACGGTTATTACGGCGGCTATTATCCCAGCTACGGTTATGGCTACGGTTACGGCTACTACGGCGGTAGTTACTGCAACCCGAACGGCTACTATGACTCGTGGGGCTACTGGTATCCGGACCCTCTCTGCGGAGTCGATCCTTACACCTACGGGTACGGCTACTAACGTTTCGGGGTAACGCGCGCGCTTTCCGGTCCGGGCGGAGTATCATTCGGCCATGGGGTTTGAACCGCCAACCGACGCAGGCCAGGACGCGTTCCGCATCGAACACGACAGCATGGGTGAGGTTCGCGTGCCTGCCCTCATGCTCTATGGAGCGCAGACGCAACGCGCGGTAGACAACTTTCCGATTAGTCCACACCGCTTTCAACCGCCCCTCATCAAAGCGCTGGGTCTGGTGAAGTCCTGCGCAGCTCAGGTGAATGCCGACTTGGGACTGCTTCCCCGAGATCTGGCGAGCGCCATCCAGCAGGCCGCCGATGCCATCGCGGAAGGCGCCCACGCGGAGCAGTTCGTGGTGGACGTTTTCCAGACCGGCAGTGGCACTTCCACCAACATGAACGCGAACGAGGTCATCGCGCGGCTGGCCGGCGCTCATCCCAACGACCACGTCAATCGCAGCCAGTCCAGCAACGATGTGATCCCATCGGCGATTCACATCGCGGCGGCGGTACAGGTCTTTGGCCGGCTGATCCCAGCCCTGGATCTGCTCGCCGAGGCCCTGAAAAATCGGGCGGCCGCCTTCTGGGACGTGATGAAGATCGGGCGCACGCATTTGCAGGATGCAACTCCGATGCGTCTAGGGCAGGAATTCAGCGGCTATGCGCGCCAGGTAAGATCGTCTGTCGAACGGATCAGGCTGGCGGCCGAGGGCATATATGAATTGCCGCTGGGCGGAACTGCCGTCGGCACTGGCGTAAACGCGCCGGCGGGCTTCGCAAAAAAAACCATCGCGCTGATCGCCCAAAGAACTGGCCTGCCGTTTCGTGAGGCACGCAATCATTTTGAAGCGCAGGCGGCAAAAGACGCCATCTCATTTTTGAGCGGCGCGCTCAAAACTTGTGCTATCGCCTTGACCAAGATCGCCAACGACATTCGCTGGCTGGGGTCGGGCCCGCGCGGTGGCTTGGGCGAGATCCGATTGCCGGAGTTGCAGCCCGGTTCGAGCATCATGCCGGGCAAGGTGAATCCCATTATTCCGGAGAGCCTGCTGATGGTCTGCGCACAGGTGATGGGCCACGACGCCACGATTACGTGGGGCTGCGCCTCGGGCAACTTCGAACTGAACACCATGATGCCGGTGATTGCCTACGATCTGCTGGATTCGATCGAGCTGCTCGACGCAGGTGTCCGCAACTTCACGGCGCGTTGTATCAAAGGACTAGAGGCGGATCGCGAGAAGGCGGGGGTACTGGTGGAACGGTCCCTGGCGATGGCAACCGCGTTAACGACTGAAATCGGCTATGATCGCGCGGCGGCGCTTGCGAAGGAGGCCCACGAAACGGGCCGGACGGTGCGAGAGGTCGCCATCGAAAAGAGCGGGCTCCCAGAAGAGAGGATCGCCGACCTGTTGCGCTTCGATTGATTCCTTCCGGCGTGACGGAGGGTGTAAACTGTCACGGAGTGGAGAAAAATCATGAGACCTAAAGGGAAGCTGTTTTTCGGCCTGCTAGTGGCCGCTCTCAGCGTAGCGCGCGTGGCGGCGCAGAACGCGGAGGCTGCGTTCAATAAACCCTTTCCGCCCTTCAAAGTGATGGACAACATCTACTTTGTGGGCACCGAAGATCTAGGCACGTTCCTGATCACCACGCCGGCGGGACACATTCTCATCAATAGCGACTTTGAATCGACGGTTCCGCAGATTCGCGCTTCCATTGAAAAGCTCGGATTCAAGTTTACGGACATCAAGATACTGCTCGGGAGCCACGCGCACGGGGATCACATGCAGGGCGATGCGCTGGTCAAGGAAATGACCGCCGCTCAAGTAGTGGTGATGGACCAGGATGTCCCGCGTATCAGCCGCCTGACTCCCAATGGAAAGCCACATCCCATCGATCGTGTGATCCACGACGGCGAAGAAGTCAAGCTGGGCGGTGTAACGCTAGTGGCGCATCTGACTCCCGGGCATACCGAAGGCTGCACGACCTGGACCCTCAAAGCGCAGGAGAATGGCAAGAGCTACAACGTCGTGATCCTCGGCAGTATCGGCGTAAATCCAGGATATATATTAGTGAATAATAAGGATTATCCACACATTGCCGACGATTATGTTCGCGGATTCAAGGTTTTGCGGGCGCTTCCCTGCGATGTGTTCCTCGCTTCTCATAGCCGTTTCTATGGAATGCCCGAAAAATACGCCAAGCTGAAGGACGGCGGCGCGAATCCGTTTATCGATCGCGCCGGCTATGTGGCACACCTGGATCTGCAAGAGAAGAATTTCAAGGCCAAGCTTGCAGAGCAGCAAGCGGCGGGTAAATAGGGACGCCCGCCTAGCGCTTTCATGGCAGAATCGCCCAGCAAGAGACGCAGCAGCTGGCCGGCAGTCGCATCCGCGTTCGCCATTATCTTGATTTCGATGACTCTAGTAGGACTTCGGACCCTGAGCTACACCGACCGGGTCGGGGTACAGATCGATCGGATCCAACGGGACCAGGACGAAAGCAGCCGGATCTTGAACGAACTTCGCGCGGAGACCTACACCGTCGCCATCGAACTGCGTGACTACTTGCTGGCATCGGAGGCTGAAGCGGCAAACGCCAGGCAACGGCTTCTGGAAATTCAGCGAAACATGACCGCAGGCACTGGCCTTCTAGAAAGAGAATTGGCCGCTCATCAGGCGAGCGGAGCGGTGCAGCGCCTTC
>CAZDGT010000058.1:0-1649 GCA_964504905.1 uncultured Bordetella sp.
GGCGAGATTCAGACCGGTCAGTTTGCCAAAGAGTGGGTGCTTGAGAATCAAGCCAATCGTCCCGTCTACAATGCGTTGCTTGCCAAAGGCGAAGCGCATCCCATCGAGGCCGTGGGGGCCAAGCTCCGGGCGATGATGCCCTGGCTGAAAAAAGATCAGCTGGTCGACAAGACCAAAAACTAGAGGGGGCGAACCCTGTGGCTGATCGTGCCGTTGGTATCCCGTTTGCCAAAGAAGGATTTCCCTTCATTGGAGCGGCAGCGGGCGTTACACTCTGTGCAGGATGGTTGGGGTGGACGCCGGTTGCCGCGCTAGGGGCTGGTCTCACGCTGTTCGTGTCGTGGTTTTTCCGCAACCCTGCGCGGGTCATTCCGGAAGGTCCCGGGCTGGTCGTGGCGCCGGGCGACGGAAAAGTCATCGCCATCGAGGAGGAATTCGAGCCGCGCTATCTCAAAGAGCGCTGCCTCCGCGTGACGATTTTTCTCAACGTCTTTGACGTGCACATCAACCGGATTCCCTGCGAAGGGGTCATCGAAGATGTCCAGTATCAGCCGGGGTTGTTTTTGGTCGCCAGCAAGCCGGAGGCGACGGTCAAGAACGAACAGAATGCGCTGATGATCGCAACGGCCGGCGGGGCGAAAGTGTTGTGCGTGCAGGTGGCGGGACTCATCGCCCGGCGGATTGTCTGTTGGGTGTCCCCCAAGGAACGGGCAAAGCTGGGAGAACGGTTCGGTTTGATCCGGTTCGGCTCGCGGATGGACACATTTCTTCCGATCGGTACGAAGCTGAGAGTGGCCGTGGGAGATCGAGTGAAAGGCGGCTCAACCATCTTGGGAGACCTACGATGAAAGCAACCGGCTTGCGACAATCGCTGGGGAAGGAAGCGCGAAAGCGCCAGGCGATGCATCTGATCCCCAATCTCTTTACGACGGGGAATCTGTTCTGCGGCGTCTACGCCATTCTGTCCGTCTTCAACGCCAATTATATGGCCGCCGCGATCGCGATTCTGGTTGCGATGATTTTCGACGTATTGGACGGGAAATCCGCACGGCTGACGAACAGCACGAGTCATTTTGGATTGGAATACGATTCCCTGTCGGACGTTGTTTCGTTCGGTGTCGCGCCGGGGCTCCTGATCTATTCCTGGGCGCTGAGCGGGCAGGGCATGTTCGGCGTTGCGGTGATGTTCGCCTATGTGGCGATGGGGGCGGTGCGGCTTGCGCGTTTTAATTCGACCGTCGCGCTGGCGGACAGCAAGTACTTCACGGGGCTGGCGATTCCCGCGGCGGCCGGGGTGGTCGCCTCGCTGGTGATTCTCGATCATCATATTGTCCGGATGGGCGCGGAGGTGAAGCCGGTCCTGGTGCTGGTCATTACCCTCGCCCTTTCGTTCCTCATGGTCAGTACGGTGAAGTATCGCAGTTTTAAGGATATGAAGTTCAAAGGCCGTCAGCAGATCACCTATCTCGTGTGGGGGATTCTCGCGTTGATGATGATTGCGGCCTGGCCGGAGGTCATGCTGTTCGTGGTGTTCTCCGGGTATGCGCTGATGGGGCCGACGGAACGAGTGTTTTGGCTCGTGGCGAAAGCAGTCGGGAAGAAACCTCTTCCCAAGTCCGAGCAGCCTGTGATAGAACCCAAATCGTAAG
>CAZDGT010000059.1:0-5559 GCA_964504905.1 uncultured Bordetella sp.
TTACCGAGGACGGTGTGACCGAGAACACCGGCGAGTTTTCGGGTTTCCCAAGCGCCGAGGCCCGCCGCCGTATGAACGCTTACGCGGAACAAAAAGGTTTCGGCAAGGCAGCCATCACTTTTCGCATCAAAGACTGGGGTATCTCACGGCAGCGCTATTGGGGCACACCCATTCCGATGATTCACTGCCCCAAGTGCGGCGTGGTGCCGGTTGCGGAAAAGGATCTGCCGGTGATCTTGCCTTACGACGTCAAATTCACGGGCAAGGGACGGTCACCGTTAGCCGAGGTCGCCTCGTTCATGAATGTGAAGTGTCCGGAGTGCGGGGCGGATGCGCAACGCGAGAGCGACACCATGGACACGTTCGTCGACTCATCGTGGTATTTCTATCGCTACTGCGACCCTCGTAACAACGCCGCGCCGTTCGACACCGCCACGGTCAACCATTGGTTTCCCATCGATCAATACATTGGCGGAGTCACGCACGCGATTCTGCATTTGATCTATTCGCGTTTCTTCACGAAAGTGATGCGCGACTTAGGGATGATCGCGAACGACGAGCCCGCCGCGAATTTGTTCACGCAAGGAATGGTGCTGGGCGCGGACGGCTCGGCGATGTCGAAATCGAAGGGCAATGTAGTCGATCCCGAGGAGATGGTGGGCAAGTACGGGGCCGACACCTGCCGCCTGTTTGTATTGTTCGCCAACGCGCCTGAGAAAGACATGCCGTGGATTGAGTCGAGCGTGGGCGGCCCGCGCAAGTTCGTCGAGCGCATTTACCGGTTTGTGAATCGGAACCTGCAACGCGATGCTGTCGGCGACCCTGCAGCCGACAGGCGGGCCTTGCGCAAACTGCACCAGACGATTCAGAAGGTCACCGAAGATTTCAACAATCGCTGGCATTTCAATACTTCGATTGCGGCGCTGATGGAACTGCTGAACACGCTCAATGACGAAGACGCGAACTTGTCGCGTGCCGCGTTAGACCAGATTCTGCCCACGCTCGTTCTGTTAATCGGACCGTTTGCTCCCTACCTCGCGGAGGAACTATGGGAGCAGCTTGGACAGAAGGGTCCGGTGTTCCGGCAAACGTGGCCGGCGTTCGACGCAGCGCTAGCGAAAGAGGACGCCGCAGACGTGGTGCTGCAAGTTAACGGCAAGGTGCGCGGACGGTTATCGGTGCCGTTTGGCACTCCGCAAGCAGAAATAGAGAAGCTGGCACTGGCTGACCCCAAGGCGCTGCAATTTATCGACGGCAAACAGGTGGTGAAGATCATCGTGGTGCCGGACAAGCTGGTGAATGTGGTCGTTCGATGAAAGTGGTAGGTTGAAGGCATGCCCACAGGGACGCTGATCTCCGTAGAACAGTATCTGGCGACGAGCTATCGGCCGGATTGCGATTACGTGGACGGGCGCATCGAGGAGCGTAACTTGGGCGAATGGGATCACAGTAAGTTGCAAGCGGCAATCACGGCCTATTTCTACCAGCGGCGCAAAACATGGAATATTTCGGTGGCGCCGGAACAACGTGTTCAGGTCAACGCCACACGTTTCCGCATTCCGGACGTCTGCTTAGTGCTCGGCGAGCCCACCGAGCAGATCTTCCGTACGCCCCCGTTCGTGTGCATCGAGATTCTTTCCAAAGACGATCGCATGAGCCAAATGCAGGAACGAATCGACGACTACCTGGCGATGGGCGTGAGCTACGTTTGGGTGCTCGATCCGTCCGGCCCTCGCGTCTACGTGGCGACGCCCGCAGCGGGACTGCAAGAATTTAAGGGCGACGTCCTGTATACCGAAAGTCCTGCGCTTGAACTGCCTCTCGCTGAAGTTTTCGCCTAACCAGAAAGGGCGTCATGTTCGAGCGCTACACCGAAAAAGCTCGCCGGATCGTCTTTTTCGCACGCTATGAAGCCAGCGAGTTTGGTTCCCAGTGGATCGACACGGAGTATTTTCTTCTCGGAATCCTTAGAGAAGACAAGGCTCTTGCGAACCGCCTCTTGCCTTCGGGCGATCCGGCCGTATCCATCCGCCAGAGGATTCGTGCCTTGACTCCCGTGCGCGAGAAGATAGCGATTTCAGTCGATCTTCCCCTGAGCCCCGAGTCCAAGCGCGTGCTCGCCTATTCCGCGGAGGAAGCTGACCTCCTGCACCACCAGCACATCGACACCGGCCATATGCTGCTAGGCCTTCTGCGCGAAGAAAAAAGCCTGGCTGCGAGCCTCTTACAGGAACAGGGGCTTTCAATTGCGAAAGTTCGCGAGAAACTTGCCGCGGGGGACACCAACCCTGCCAGGTCATCCTAGACGGCTCGTTTTCGCGTGCCTCCGGCGGGCGCGATAAGATAAAAGCAGAGGTATGTCTGCCCTGCTCGATCCCGCGATCCGTGCCGTAGGTCTATCCAAGGTCTACCGCTCCGGCGATGCCGATCTGGTGGTCTTTTCGGGGCTGAACCTGGAGGTTGCGCAAGGTGAAAAGCTGGCGCTGGTAGGTGAATCGGGCAGTGGTAAAAGTACGCTATTACACCTACTTGGCGGTCTGGACAGGCCGACGGAGGGTGCGATATACTTCGGTCAGAATGACATTTGCCAGCTACCGGCCAATGATCTTGCGGAATTCCGCAACCGGGAACTGGGCTTTGTCTGGCAGGTTCACTCCCTGCTTGCCGAATTTACGGCGCTCGAGAACGTGATGATGCCACTCCTGATACGCGGCCAGAGCCAGCAGGAGGCAGAACCCGTATCGATGGCGCGTTTGGATGAGGTCGGCTTACGCGGCCGAGCCACTCACCGCGCGGGCGAACTTTCCGGCGGCGAACAACAGCGAGTAGTTTTGGCGCGTGCGCTAGCCGGCAATCCGAGCGTTCTTTTAGCGGATGAGCCTACCGGCAGCCTCGACTTTCGCACCGGCGAAATGATCATGGATTTGATCCATGACTTGCATCGCTCGCGCCGCCTGACTTCGATTCATGTCACGCATAATTTGAACTTTGCGCATCGTGCGGACCGCGTCGTCACGCTCGAAAGAGGGCAGTTGGTGGCGGCCAGCCATCTGCTTGAATCCGTGGCCCTGGGGAATCCGTCTAATACTAACGAGGGCAGCCATCATGTTTGAACGTTATACAGAGAAAGCCCGCCGCGTCATCTTCTTCGCACGCTATGAGGCCAGCCAGTTTGGCAGTCCTTGTATCGAAACCGAGCATCTTTTGCTGGGGCTGTTGCGCGAAGATAAGGCGCTGGCGAATCGCTTCCTGCGCTCCAGTGCGTCGGTGGAGTCGATTCGCAAACAGATTGAAGCTCACACCACGCTGCGTGAAAAAGTTTCGACGTCGGTCGATCTGCCCTTGAGCCACGAATGCAAGCGCGTGCTTGCTTACGCCGCGGAGGAAGCTGAACGCCTCAATCACAAGCACATCGGCACGGAACATCTGCTGCTGGGCTTGCTGCGCGAGGAAAAGTGCTTCGCCGCCGACATTCTGCATGAGCGCGGACTGCGCCTCACGCAGGTGCGCGATGAGATTCAGCGGTCGAGCTCGGAGAAAGTGTCATCCAATCGCCCCAAGGAAAGTTCGCTGCTCAGCGAATTCAGCCGCGATCTTACGCAGGCTGCGATGGACGGGCTGTTGGATCCATTGATCGGCCGCGATACCGAACTGGATCGCGTGATTCAGATTCTGTGCCGCCGGACCAAGAACAACCCGGTCTTGATCGGCGAACCGGGTGTCGGCAAAACCGCTATTGTCGAGGGCCTGGCACAGAAAGTAGCGGATGGCGATGTGCCGTCCTTCTTGGCTGACAAACGTATTCTCGCGCTGGATCTTTCGCTCATCGTGGCCGGCACTAAGTATCGCGGCCAGTTTGAAGAGCGCCTTAAAACCATCATGAAAGAGCTGATGGAGAACCAAAATGCCATCATTTTCATCGACGAGTTGCATACGCTCGTGGGCGCGGGCTCGGCTGAGGGTTCACTGGATGCCGCCAATATCTTGAAGCCTGCTCTTTCGCGCGGCGAAATTCAGTGCATCGGCGCCACCACACCGTCCGAATACCGCAAGTCAATAGAGAAGGATCGCTCGCTTGAGCGCCGCTTCCAGGCCGTGAAGGTTCCCCCACCAAACGAAGAAGATGCGACGCGCATTCTGTTCGGCATCAAGGAGCGTTACGAGAAATTTCATGCGGTAGCCTACACCGACGAAGCCATCGAGAACGCCGTGCATACCTCGGTGCGATTCATCCCGGACCGCTTCCTGCCCGACAAAGCAATCGATCTGATCGACGAAGCTGGTGCGCGCGTCAAGCTGCGCCAGACGACGCTGCCGGGCGAAGTGGCCGATATTCAGAAGCGCATCAAGTTCATCGTGCATCGCATGGAGAACGCCATCGCGAACCATGAGTTCGAGAAGGCGCGTTTCTATTCCGACGAAGAGCGCAAAGAGCGCGAGAACCTCCGCCTACTGCGCGAGAAGTACAATCTGGACGATACTTCCACCGGTGTCGTGACCAAGGACGATATCGAAGACGTGGTGGCGCGCTGGACCGGCGTGCCTATGACAGCGATCCGCGAAGAAGAAGTCTCGAAGCTCCTGCGCATTGAAGAAGAGCTGCACCATCGAGTGATCAGCCAGGAGAAAGCTATCTCCGCCCTGGCTCGCGCTATCCGCCGTTCGCGGGCAGGGTTGAAGTCGCCCAAGCGCCCGGCCGGTTCCTTCCTGTTCCTGGGACCGACAGGCGTCGGCAAAACCGAAGTCGCGCGTGCTCTCGCCGAGTTCTTGTTCGGAAGCGAGAAATCGCTGATTCGCTTCGATATGTCCGAGTTCATGGAAAAACACTCGGTATCGAAGCTCATCGGCTCGCCTCCGGGCTATGTGGGTTACGAAGAGGGCGGACAGTTGACGGAACGCGTCAAGCGCGCGCCCTACTCCATCATCCTATTGGATGAAATCGAGAAGGCGCATCCGGATGTTTACAACATCCTGCTGCAGGTGTTTGAAGACGGCCAGTTGACCGACGGACTCGGCAACACGGTGGACTTTAAGAACACCATCATCATCATGACCTCCAACCTGGGAGCGCGTTTCCTCGACAAGCGCAGCCCCATGGGATTCTCCGCGCCCGGCACCGGGGTACCGGCCAAGGTGGAAGATCAGGTGATGAGTGAAGTGAAGAAGGCGTTCAATCCTGAGTTCCTGAACCGCCTGGACGAAACCATCCTGTTTACGTCGCTCACCGACGAAGATCTGCTCAAGATCATGCATCTGCTGGCCGACCAGCTCAACAAGAATCTGGTCGCGAAGCAGATCAAGCTGCGCCTTAACGATGACGCCGCGAAATACATCATCGACAAGACGCTGACCGATCGCAGTTACGGCGCCCGCCCGCTGCGGCGCGCCCTGCAGAAGTATATCGAGGATCCGCTCAGCGAAGCGCTGATCCAAGGCTCGCTGCCGCGTCCGTCCGAGCTCGAAGTTTACCTGGGCGACGGCGGCATCTACGTGCGCCAGTTACAGGAAGAGCCGGTGGGCGTCACCGAAGGTGGCGTTGCCGAAGCTCCGCCTCCGGGC
>CAZDGT010000060.1:0-17907 GCA_964504905.1 uncultured Bordetella sp.
AAGGGCGGCGATTGCCTACGGCGCAGGAATGGGAGCGCGCCGCGCGCAACGTGGATGCATTCCGGTACCCGTGGGGCGACGCGGAAGATGCAAAGCGAGCCAACTTGCTGGACAATCCCACGCTGACGAATCACGCGCTGATGCCCGTGCGCTCATTCGCCAAATTGCCCGAGTATCAGATGGCGGGCAACGCTTGGGAGCTGGTGGACACGCCCGTGACTCCGAGCGACGCGGCGGTGGCGATGTTCTCTACGCTGCTCGCACCCGCGCCGACGCGAGACGAGCGATGGGTCCAGATCCGCGGCGGGTCTTACAACACGCCTCTGCCCGCGGCGGTCACATACGAATACAGCCCCATTCCGGAGCGCTTCTCTGGTCCGGACATTGGATTCCGCTGCGCTAAGTCGTTTCCATAAAACAGGTCATGAGCACGAGCTGGGACGCTAAGCAATATCAACAGCGGCACGCCTACGTATTTCAATACGGCAAGGCGGTGCTGGATCTGCTGGCTCCGCAAAAGGGCGAGCGGATTCTCGACCTGGGGTGCGGATCGGGCCAGTTGACCGCTGCCATCGCCGAGAGCGGCGCTTCGGTGATCGGGCTGGACTCGTCTCCTGAGATGCTGGCCGAGGCGCGCGCGAACTATCCCGCCATCGAATTCCGCTTGGGCGACGCCAGGAATTTCGTTCTGGAATCGCCGGTGAATGCGGTGTTTTCGAACGCGGTGCTGCATTGGGTGAAGAACGCGTCGGCTGCGGCGGTCTGCGTCGCTCGGGCGCTCAAGCCCGGTGGGCGCTTCGTCGCCGAATTTGGGGGGCACGGTAACATCCAGCCGATTGTCGATGCCCTACGCGAGATACTGGGTCCGGTGGAGACTCCGTGGTATTACCCCAGCATCGGCGAATACGCGACGGTGCTGGAACAAAACGGCCTCGAGCCGCGCGAAGCATGGTTGATCGATCGCCCGACGCCCGTCGAAGGCGAGGACGGACTGGAAGACTGGCTGGCAGTGTTCGCCCGCGACTTCGTCGCCCACATGGACCCGCCGCGGCGGAAGGAAGTGTTCCTCGCTGTCGCCGATAAGCTCCGGCCTACGAACTACAAAGACGGTGTGTGGACGGTTGACTACCGCCGCCTACGGGTTGTGGCGTCTAAGGTGGCCCTCCAAAAGCCGCGTGCTACGCTCGAAGTATGAGCTTTTCGCAGTCGTTTTTCGCCGACCGGTTCGGCATCACTGAGCACGATCTAGAGTCGTATTTAAGCGAGGCGCTCTCAGCGGGCGGCGACTACGCCGACGTGTATTTCGAATACCTGGCGACCAGTTCCATCGGCATCGACGAACAGATCGTCAAAAGCGCCACCGAGGGCGTCACCATGGGCTCCGGCGTGCGCGTGATCGCGGGCGAGCGGACCGGTTACGCTTACAGTGACGACTTGAGTCCCGCGAAAATCCGCAAGGCTGCGCGCACCGCCGCGTTGATCGCCAAGGGCCCGGCCAGCGTGATGAAGACGGGTTTCGAAGAATCTCAGCAGCACAATCTTTACGCCATGCTGCGCGCTCCCAACGAAATGGGTTTGGACGAACGCGTCGACTTGGTGAAGCGCGCCGATCTCGCCGCTCGCGCCTACGATTCGCGGGTGTTTCAAGTGCAAGCGACTTACGCCGATAGCTTGCGCAATGTGTTGGTGGCCACCAGCGACGGCAAGCTCAGTTTCGACCGGCAGCCCATGGCGCGCATGAGTGTGATGGTGCTGGCGCGCCAGCCCGACGGTCCGCCGCAGCACGGATACGCGGGGGGCGGTGGGCGCGTGACGCTCGACTTCTTCCTGGATGAAAAAACACCGGAGCATTTCGCGCGTGAAGCCGCGCGGCAGGCCATCGTTCAGCTTGACGCCATTGACGCGCCGGCGGGCGAGATGCCGGTTGTGTTGGGAGCGGGCTGGCCCGGCATCCTGCTGCATGAAGCCGTGGGTCACGGCCTGGAAGCGGATTTCAATCGCAAGGGCACGTCGGCGTTTAGCGGGCGCATCGGGCAGCAAGTTGCGAGTCCGCTGTGCACAGTGATTGACGACGGTACTATCGGCAGCCGTCGCGGGTCTCTCAATGTCGACGATGAAGGCGTGCCTACGCAGAAAAACGTGCTGATCGAAAACGGCGTGCTGCGCGGCTATTTGCAGGACAAGCTCTCCAGCCGCTTGATGAAGACCAACTCCAGCGGCAGCGGCCGGCGCGAAAGTTATCAGCACATCCCTATGCCGCGCATGACCAACACTTACATGCTGGCTGGCGATAGCGATCCGGCTGACATCGTGCGGTCTGTCCAAAAGGGCTTGTACTGCGCGACGTTCAGTGGTGGGCAGGTGGACATCACCAGCGGCAACTTCGTTTTCTCGGCGACGGAAAGCTATCTGATCGAAGACGGCAAGATCACGCGTCCGGTGCGCGGCGCGTCGTTGATCGGCAATGGACCGGAAGCGCTCAAGTACGTCAGCATGGTGGGGCACGATTTGAAACTCGACGAAGGCATTGGCACCTGCGGCAAGGAGGGGCAGAGCGTGCCGGTAGGCGTGGGCATTCCGACCGTGAAGATCGATCGCATGACAGTGGGAGGAACGGCAGCGTGACTCCCGCGCAGGAAATGACCCTGGAGCAGATCGCCAGCGATGCCATCCAGCAGGCTCTCGCGGGCGGCGCGACGGATGCGGAGTGCACCATCTCGGAAGGCGAGGAGTTTTCCGTTAGCGTCCGCATGCAGGAAGTAGAAAATCTGAAGGAAGCCGGATCGCGCGGCGCTGGCATCCGTGTGTTGACGGGGGAGAAGGGCGCGCAGCGAGCCGGATCGTCTTACACGTCCGATCTTTCGCCCGAGGGCATCGAGAAGATGGTGAAAGCGGCGCTGGAACTCGCCAAGATTACCAGCGTCGATCCATTTGGTGGTCTTCCCGAACCCGGCGAACTCGGCAAGTTGGAAGCCGACCTGAAGCTTTACGACGACGCCATTGGGAAGATGACGACGGAATGGAAGATCGATCAGGCGATGCGCGCGGAAAAGGCCGCGTTCGATTTCGATCCGCGCATTCAGCTATCCGAAGGCGCGTCCTTCGATTCGCACACGGGACTCCGGATTTTTGCGAATTCCCGTGGCTTCCTAGGCAGCTATCGAACATCGAGTTGCAGCTTGAGCGTTGTCCCCGTCGCCAAACAAGAGAGCGGGATGGAGCGGGACTACTGGCACACTTCGGCGCGCAACGCCGCGCGTTTGGAGAGTCCAGAATCGGTCGGGCGTATCGCCGCCGAACGTGCCATCCGCCGCTTGAATGCGCGCAAGGTTACCACGCAAAAGGTTCCGGTGATCTTTGAGCCGCGCACTGCGGGGCAGTTCCTTGGCGACATCTTCGGCGCGGTCAACGGAAGCGCCATCTATCGTCACGCGTCGTTCCTGGCGGGTAAGCTGGGCGAGAAGATTGCGTCCGATGCGCTGACGGTAGTTGACGACGCGACGATTCCCGGTCTCTTTGGCAGCACGCCGTTTGACGACGAAGGTGTAGCATCGCGGCGCACCATGGTGATTGAGCGCGGCGTCCTGAAGAGTTATCTATTGAACACTTACTCGGCGCGCAAACTCAATCTCAAGACCACCGGCAACGCCTCGCGCGGCATAACCGGCAACGCGGGAATCGGCCCAGGTAACTTCTTCATCGAAGCAGGTGCACTTGGGCCCACCGAAATTATCGCCAACATTCCAAGCGGGCTCTACGTGACGGAACTGATCGGCGGCGGGGCAAATACCGTCACGGGAGATTATTCCTCCGGCGCTGCCGGCTTGTGGATTGAAAATGGCAAGCTGACGTATCCGGTCTCGGAGATCACCATCGCCAGCAATATGCAGCAGATGCTTCAGCAAATCGATCAGGTTGGATCGGACCTGGAATTCCGCGGCTCCATCGCGGCCCCCACGATTCTGATTCGGGAGATGACCATCAGTGGCCAGTGAGTCCGCCGCCACCGCCAAACGGCCCGCACCGGCGGGATCGAATCCGCTGCTATATGTGGTAGCCGTAGTGGTGCTGCTAGGCGCGGGCGTGTGGGGTTACACCAGATACATTGACCACCAAGGTGTCAGCGACATTCCGCTGACCGATGAAGCCAAGGCCTACACTCGCAATCTGCAATTGAGCGACGTGGAGTTGAAGGCCAGTGAAAACTATTTCCAGCAAAGCGTGGTGGAGATCGACGGCAAGATCGCCAACACAGGCGGCAGGCCGCTCGAAGCCGTGGAGATCTACTGCGTCTTTCGCGATAGCTATGGGCAACTCGTGCTGCGGCGGCGGCTGGCGATTGTGAGCCGTCGGATGGGCGGGTTAAAGCCCGGGGAAACGAAGTCCTTCCGCCTTCCTTTCGACGACCTGCCGCAGAGTTGGAACCAGGCCATGCCGCAACTGGTGATCGCGGGCGTCAAATTTTCCTGATGGCTAGCGTGCTCCTAGTGGACGACGACGCTGCGGGTCTCGATCTACGCAAGTTGATTCTCGAGCGCGAGGGGCATGAAATTTCCATCGCCCGCGATCCAGAAAGTGCACGTTTGGTATTCGCGGAGGCAACCCCCGAGATCGTAGTGTTGGACCTACGCCTTCCAGAAGCTGCAGATGGCTTGGCTCTGATTCGCGAGTTTCGCAGCGCGGCGCCGGAGGTCCGGATCATTGTGCTCTCCGGATGGCCGTTGGATCTGGAAGGCACTCCGGAAGCGCAGATGGTGAATTTGGTTCTGGCCAAACCGATGCGGACGGCAGAGCTAGTGAGCGCGCTAAGTGGTGGATGAACTCTCCAGGATGGCGGCGAAGGACTCTGTTCGCAACTGTTCCAGCGTGAGGCCAGTGAGCGCGGGAATGTCCTTCTCCGGGATTGCTCCGCAGCTTACGGCGCGCAGGAAGTAATTGAGCAGGCCCTGACCCGTGGCGGCATCGTCGAACACATCGCCGACCATGGTGGCCTGGGCCGCCATGCCGATGAAATTGCGCAGACGCTCGGACGCGGCGTCGAGTCCTTCTAGGAAGAACGAATAAACCGCGGCGTAGCGGATGGGAAGCTGCGCGGGATGCAGATCCCAACCCTGATAGAAACCGTTATAGAGCGCATCGCGCACATGCTGAAAATGCAGTTTCCAGGCCCGGTGCACCACCGCGCGATTTTCGGACTTTTGGCTCTCGGTTAAATCGTCTCCCCGATGTGGAGGCACAGGCAACACATTCGTCGGACCATCCGAGAGAGCGATGCCGCTGCCTGCCAGCGTCATTAGCATGGTGGAGCGCGCAAAGTGACACGCGGGATGCAGCAGGTGCTGATTATGCGACGTGATGCCCAGGGACGACGTGTAGTCATAGGGGCCGAAGTGCGCGCCTACGCAGCGTCCCTGCGTGAGCTCGACCATTTCTGCCAAGTTCCTTAGAGAAAGAGATGTCTCTACCATTAGCTCGACGCCCACGTCCGGGTATGATGCAAGAGCTTCCATGAAGGCGGAGACCTGCTCCAGTGAGGTGATCTTTGGCAGCGTGACGACGAATTCCTCCGGCAGTTTTCCCGCAGCCTGGAGGAAACGGTGGAGCGTCCTTAGCGCGCGGGGCCGAGTCTCGCCGCCAAACGATTTTATGCGGAGACCAATGAACGGCGGGAGCGTGCCGTCTTCCAAACCCTTGGCGAGCTGAGCGGCCGCCGCGTCTGCAGCCGCGTCCTCCTCGGCGTCCGACCGGATTCCATAGCCGTCCTCGAAATCAACGCGGAAATCCTCCACCGGTTCGCGGTGCAGTTTTTCGACGACGCGCTGGTATACGGTTGCGGCCAAGTCCCTGCGAATCCCAACCGCTTCGGCCAACGTCGCGGCATTTGGCGCGTATTCCGCCAGTGTGCGCCCGCCGAGCTTTCCCAACTTCCGCGCGGTGTCGGACTTAAACAAGTGCGCTCCACCATACACTACGTGTACGGGCTGTCTCATTCCGTCCATGATACGGCGCAACTAGCGATTGCGAAAGTGATCGTAACCACGTGCGGGCAGTGGTACGCCTTCGAACTCAACCGCGCCCGCGCGACCCTTAACGATATGGCCGATGCGAGTGGTCCCGCGCGGCGGCGTCTTGCGAGGAGGGAGCGTGAACAACAATTCGTAATCTTCGCCGCCGTTGAGAGCGCGGTCGAGTGTCGCGCTACGGAAGATTGGCACGCGTTCGACAACAGCGGAGACGCCGGATTCGAGGCACAGGCGATGAAGGTCGAGCGAGAGCCCGTCACTAAGGTCGATACAAGACGTGGCCTTTCCGCGCAGAGCTTTGCCTAGCGCGAGGCGCGGCTGGATGCGCCGTTCCCACGGCTTGCCTAGGCGGCCGGAGACGTAGAGCAGATCGCCAGGACGAGCACCGCTGCGCCGAAGCGCCTTGCCGTGAGGAGCCGATCCACAGACCATCACATCGCAACAAATCTTGTCGCTATGCGCCAGATCACCACCCGCGAGTGACGTTCCGGTGCGGTGGGCAAGAGCCAGCAGTCCGCGATAGAAAGCGACGATCAATTTTTCTCCGCGCTTGGCCGGCACCGCGAGCGAAACCAGGCAGAAGCGCGGCTCCCCTCCCATCGCGGCGATGTCGCTGAGGCTCCGGGACAGGGCGTTGTGGCCGATGATGGCCGGCGACTGATCGGCAAGAAAGTGAACCCCCTCGATGGATTGATCGGTGGTGAATAGGAGTTCCTCACCGGGCTGCGGACGGTAAATCGCGCAGTCGTCGCCTATGCCAAGAGCGATGTTCTCGCCGGGCCGCGCGAGGCGGCGCAACTTCGCGACGATATCAAGCTCACTCATGGAACACGAGTCCGGAGGGCAACTCTTCACCAAAGATCTTACCCATGGCGGCGAGGTCGCCGGTGGGCTCGGCTGTGAGGTTGAGTTCCGGGAACGCGCGGCGCACGGTGTCGAGAGTGTGCGGCGGCAGGTCGCGTGTGGAATCGCCGGTGACGCGGGCCAGCGCCGCGATGGTGTCGACGGACTTGGGCACTTTGAGTAGCGCATCCACCCAGCGCGCGGCGGTAGCCGGCGGCAGCACCTGGTTGATAGGACCGTAGAAAAGTTTGCGCGCGCCTAGGCGGGTCAGGCACCACAGGCCGGTATCTACCAAATCGTTTTTCGCGATGCGAGCGATCAGTTCATCGCCGAGCTGCGTCTTGGTCTGCAGCGGTAGCAGCTCGAGGCTGGCCGCGGCGCGCCACATTTCGCGCAGCAGGCTGGGGTTCACGCGCTGCGGTTTCTTGGACCCGCGCGGCAGCAGCGTGGGCGAGAGACGTTGGAAGACGTCGGTCTGCTGATTCTTGTTTAGGCCGCCGGCGACGCGTCCCCAAAAGATCCACCATTCGATCTCGTTTTGCACCTGGTTGGCAAAGGTGAGGCCGGAGGCGTACACGCGGCGCGCCTGTTCGATGCGGAAATCGTCTCCAGGGAAACCAAAGCCGGGGCGCAGGCAGAATCCGCAGAGATTGAGCCAGCGGAGCTCGTGCGCGGCGCTGCGTTTTCGGTCTTCGCCGAGTTCCAGCATGCGGTCGCCGAGTTTGCGGATGGCGGAAAGAGGCCAGGAGTTGCGTCCCAGCCCGAGAGCTTGTTCGAGACGCGCGGGAAGTTGCGCGGCTTCGATAGTGTCTGCGGAGAAGGCTGCGGGGATCAGGGCCTCGGCTACAACCAGCGCTTCGTCGCTGATCACCGCGCCGGGGCGCACGGCAGCTTGTTCCGCAACTGCTTTGCGGAGTTCAAACTGCAAGCGCCAGCGGTGCTCGCTCTCTTTGGAGTCCGCCCAGATTTCGAGCGTCCCCACTTCGGTCAGCTTCGCACCCAGTTTCACCGGCACCAAACGCTCACCTGCTTTACCGAAGCGCAAGACTGCGTGAAGGGGTGCGTGCAAGTGCGGCTCGCCCTCCTGCGATTCACGTGGGAATTCGACGATGTCGCCGGGCTGGTCCTCGGTGCGTGTTCGCGAACTGTACAGGCGAAACGACACCGGCTTATTCGCGACTAGTTGCAGATTACCGGGATCGATTTCGACCGTCGAGCCTTCCTCGGAGCCGCGCGGGACCAGACACAGCGTGCGGAGTTGATCGGCTTCGCCTCCCAGTCCAATGAAGTAAGCGCGCGGCAGGCCGCCGCGGACAAGCAGTCCCTGGCCGGAGGAGCGGACATAAGAGTAATATGCCGCGCCGACGGCCACGGCAAGATCGAGATCGCGATTGTCGAGGATCAGCGGACGGCGGCCATACCAATGTTCAAGGACGTCGGCCACGCGCTGCCGCAGGATCTCCGGGATAAAGAAGCCGCCATTGAAGAGGATCGCGTCGGGAACCGCGGCACCGGCGCTGGCCAGGAACGCGGCGAGGTGGCGAGTAACAGCCGGATCGGAAACATAGGGCAGTCCCAGCTCACGGAAGGGGCTGAGTTCCTCCTCCTTGGGGCGATCAGTGAGCTCGCACATGGGAAGAAAGCCGTCGAGCGCCAGTTCGAGGACCTCCGAGCGGAGGATTTCAGTCTTGAGCGTGCCCCCGACTAGCGACGACCCGCCGCCCAGCACCGTGATTTCGGCGCTGGGGAGAGTGGGATCGGCCAGCAAGCGTTCTTTGGCCGCTGCGCATTGCCGTCGCAGACCGCTGCGCTGGCGAATCGATAGCGTCTTGCCGAGCTTCGCCTCCACAAGCCAAGCCAGTGTCAGATCGAGGTTGTCGCCGCCCAGCAGCAGATGCTGGCCTACTGCGGTGCGCGTGAAATCGATGCGGTCGCCTTCGCGGGCGACCCGGATGAGCGTAAAGTCACTGGTGCCGCCGCCGACATCGCAGACCAAGACCGTCTGCCCGTCGAACAAACTTTTCTGTGAACGCGCAAGATCGTTGGCGATCCAGGAATAAAAAGCTGCGGCGGGTTCTTCGAGCAGGGTCAGCTTTTCGATGCCGGCTTCGCGCGCCGCCATGACGGTGAGCTCGCGAGCTTCTTCGTCGAAACTGGCGGGCACCGTGAGCACCACGTTGTGTTCCGAAACCGGCGACCCCTGCTGCTTCTGCCATGCGTCCGCCAGATGCCTGATGATGCGCGTCGAGACCTCCACGGGCGACAGAACGCGCCCACCCTCCTGGGCGTCCCAGGGCAGGATCTTCGCGGTGCGGTCAACCTGTGGGTTCGAGAGCCAGCTCTTGGCGGAGTGCACGCATTTGGTGGGCACAATCGCGCCCTGTTCGCGCGCATAGACGCCGGTGTATTCCTGGTCGCCCAAGTATAGGAACGACGGCAGCGTCCGCCGCGGCTCAATGCGGCCTTGCGCGACGTACTGCGGCACATCGAGCACGTGGACGGTGGGGTAATCCGCTTGGTCCGTCGAATCAATGTAGGCGAGCGCGGAGTTGGTGGTGCCGAGGTCGATCCCTATGTTCATTGGGGCAGACTATTCGACTTCGATTTCGGCGGGAGCGAGGACGTTGCCGGACGCGGCGGCGGGCAGATCTACTTTGGCCGCTTGCCAGCCTTTGTGGCGCAGCAATCCGCCGGGAGCCTTTCCGTTGGCAGGCACGTTGCCGATCAGCTTGATGGCGCCCGTATCGATGCCGGCAGTCTTGGTGTAGGTTCCCTCCACGCCATCGATCACGGGCTGGAACTGCAGATAGCGAGCCAGCGAACGCTGCGACTGGGCCTGGACGTCGCGCACCGCAGCTCCCACCTGTTCATCTGAATAGCCGGAAATGTCTTCCATTAGAAAATCCACCAGGCGTGCGTCGCGCTGCAACAGGGAGAGAATCTGCACGGCGCCATCGGCGGGTCCAGCCTGCGCCTTCGGCGGAGGGGCGGCCTTCACCGGCATGGGCTTGGTATAGCCGAAAGCCAGGGCAATATCGGGGGCCAGAGTGCCTCCGAACAAGATGGAAAAGAAGCTGCGGAAAGCGAAAGAGATTCGGTTCAAGATGCTCCTATTTTAGCGTGCCGGGCTTGCTTGCTCGCTATGATGATATCCTCACAGTGTCGACATGACTGCCTGGACCCGGTTCTGGTTGGTGTTGTGCGGCGCCGCTGTCTCCGTCACGGCGCTCTATGCATTCCAACGCGAGTTCCGCGTCTATGTGAGCCTGGAAGGCTTCGACAACATCGCCCTGCCGGAGGACTATAAGGTTCCGGGTGAGTTTGTATTCGGGCGCCTGATGTATCCACCCCACCCCAAGGGACGCTTCAGCCGTCCTCTCGGCTTCGGCGGGCGGTTCGACTGGCACGAAGGTGGCACCAGTTGGTCTCAGGACTATCCCCGCGCGGACCGGCAGTTCGTGAGGGCTCTGCGGCGGCTGACTCGCCTGAATGCGCGGTCAGTGGAGCAACCCGTCAACCTGGAGGACGGTGATGATGTGTACAACTGGCCGTGGCTCGCCGCCGGAGAAATGGGTGACTGGAAACTCACCGATGCGCAGGCGGCGCATCTGCGCGATTACCTGCTGCACGGCGGATTTCTGATGCTCGACGACTTCTGGGGCACCGAGGAATGGAATCGTTTTGAGGAATCCATGAAGGTGGTGTTTCCGGACCGGCCCATCGTTGAGATCGAAGATGAGAATGCCCTCTTCCATGCCGTCTACGACCTAGATGACCGTTATCAAATTCCGGGACAATGGGCACTGGCGCGCGGTATGACGTACCGCAACGATGGCGTTCGTCCATATTGGAAAGGGATCTTCGACGATCACGGCCGCCTGATGGTGGTGATCGATTTCAATTCCGACGTGGGCGATTCCTGGGAATGGGCTGACTCGCCGCGCTACCCCGAGAAATATTCGGCGTTAGGCATCCGCATCGGCGTGAACTACGTCGTCTATTCGATGACCCACTAAGCTGGCGAGGCTAGCGCCCCCGCACCACCGCGGCTGCACGCAGCTTATCCAATTCGCGGCGGGCAATTGCAGCCCACTCGCTGGACGGATCCAGTTTCAAGTAGGCCATCCAGTGCTGGACCGCTTTCATGGACTGGTGCGCGCCTTGGTAAAGCAGCGCAATGTTGTAGTGCGCGTCGGCGTAGTTGGGCGAAAATTGCAGCGCCGCCTGATATTGTTCCAGGGCGCGCTCGCGATCGCCGCGTTCATCATAGAGGTTCGCCAGGTCGAAGTGCGCCAGCGCGTATTCAGGATCGGTCTCGGTGGCTTTGCGGTAGTAGCGCTCGGCCATGGTGAAATTGCGGGCGTTGAAATAAACAGTTCCCAGATTGACCAAGGCTCCGGCGGACCTAGGATCGAGTTCGATGGCCTTCTCATAGGCTTCGATCACCTGCGGAGCGGGGGCTCCGGTGGCCTCCAGGTCCAGCCCGCGCTGGAACCAATGCTCAGCGGCCTGGCGCTGCTCGCGTTCGGCGCGCGGATTTTCCTTGGCGCGGAATTCCAGCAGGCGGCTGAGTTCGCTGGGGTCGAAGTCCAGCAGCAATTGACCGGACTCGGCCTCCATGGCATGGCCTTCCAATTCCACGCGAATCTTCTTGCCATCCGCGTAGAGTTTTAGCTCGGTGAGCGGGTCCGCCACGCCGCGCAGTTTCTTGACCAGAGCCTGGATAGCGCGCCGAATCTGCTGCGGCGGGACGCGGCTGTGGCGCAGCTTGATCAGAGTGCGCAAAGCCAGCAATTCGCGGAACCCATACGCGGAGGCCGGACGGATCAGCTTCTGCTGCTCCCAGCTCTTGAGTTGCTTCTCGGAAACGTGCAGCAGACGCCGGGCCGCTTCACGAGTGAAAGACTGACTCATCGCCGCATGTGCCACGCAAGAATTCTAACAAGACTGATATAGAGAAATGGCGGCAACGCCTGCAGCACCGGCCTGAATACAGTTCTGCGTGTTCGCGGCAGTGATGCCCCCCAGGGCCAAGAGCGGAATGCGCACGGCGCGCACTGCCTCGCTGAGGCCCTCGATTCCTCGCGGTTCAAGATCCGCAGATTTTGAAAGCGGCGCGAACACTGGACCGAAGATCGCATAGTCCGCGCCTTCGGCTTCCGCGGCGCGAACCTCGTCAAGCGTGTGGCACGACACTCCGATGAGAAACCCCGGCGGTGTATGCGGACGCCAGAGATGCGGAGCTGGCGACCCCGCTGGCAGATGAATTCCTGCGGCTCCCGAGGCCAGCGCCACATCCACCCGTGTGTTGACCAATATCTTAGTCCCGGCTGGATTGGGTAGGGCGAGAACCCGTTTGGTCAGGTCGAAGAGATCCCGCGCGGAGAGATCCTTTTCGCGGATTTGAATCCACTCGATGCCTTCGGCGAGGTTGCGGCCGATGGTATCCAGCAGCGAAGAGCCGGCGGGCAGCATGTGCCGGTCAGTGATGTAGCAACGGGTGTAGCGAGCAGGCACGCGCTTTCAGTGTAAGCGGCGCTGTGCTATAAAGGGCACTGCCCTATGGAAGAGCGCGCCTTTTTTCGCGAGTCCGAGACTACCAAGCCGGCGACGCTCAATTGCCCGTTCTGCCGGACCGCCGACACCTACGAGCTGCGCTGGATGCTGCGCAAGAAGCTGGATCAAGTGCCACGCGGGGCGGACGAGCGCGACCGTGCGCGCTTCGCGAAGTTCGCCAGCTATATGGTGCTGCTGGACGACAAAGCCATGTGCAAGAACATGCGCTGCCGTAAACGTTTTGACATTTCGGGTGTCAAGACCATGGCCTTTATCTAGCGGTGGTGCCTGCGTCCGGGCTCTTTAGTGCGTGCCTTCATTGTTTAGCCAAGAGTATGCCACGCTGCCGATAGTGCCTCGAAAATTCCTGGTGGTGAGAAGCGATACGAGCACTACATCCGAGAGGCCAAAGATCGCGGAACCTCATTGGTGTCAAGACCTCATCGCGAGCGCCAGCGTCCCTCAGTCATGGCCGCTTCTCGGAGGTGGATGGGACTTCAATCCAGTTTGGCAACGGGTTGATCATGTGAAAATCGCAAACGGGGTAGAACGCTCCGTCCGACAGCCTATACACCCAATGGCATCCATACGGAACGTGACTGCCCTCCCCTTCGGGAATCAGCAAATACCTTCCGTCTGGGGACCACTCAATTGCCGAGGGGATTTCGAATCCAGGATCAATCGCCATTGTTTTTCCTGTTGAGACCTGGAGCAGAGTAGCTTCAAGTTTCGGCCCGACGAAAGAAATCTGATCTCCTGAAGGCGACCAACGGGCCGATCCCCCGGCTGCTATCTTTCGGGCCAAACCACTAGCAACGTCAAGCTCCGTAATCGCTCCTCGGTAAGAAAACAGTAGCGATGTCCCCTGTGGCGACCAGTCTAATTCCGCGCGTGTTCGAGCCCCATGCTGCTTTCTTGGGTCGTCAGTGCCGAACGCTAGTAGTCTCCTACTGTGCACACTCTCGAAGTCCGCTATGTAAATTCCAATTTCCGATTCTGATAAACCGCGTGGCACTCCGACAAAGGCAAATTGCTTGGCATCCCGTGACACGGCTAGTACGGACGCGTTGACGCTTAGCGCAGACCGTCGCTCTACTCTTCCGCTATTTGAGATCAAAACCACGTCTCCTCCGAACCGTTCAAATTCTTCCATCAATAGGGCGCCGTTTCCATTCTGCGCAGCGTTTAGTATTCTTTGACGGAGCGTGGAGTCCATGTCAATGACGGCAATTCTCCCAGTGGCAAGTACCTTAAGATCGCCGCTGATTTCCAAGGGTAGTTTTTCATTGCGTCCATCGAAAAAATGAAGATCGAGCGTGTGGTTGCTTTCGGAGAAGCGAGCCAAAGCAAGTCCGCCTTTTGATCGTTCAGAAAGTTCATTGCCGAGTTCCTGACTTACACGATGGTCGGATTGCGCGCCACACGAGCTGAACGTGAGTTGAGACAACAAAGCAATTGACACGGGCATTTTCATAGGAATTTATGCGCGCGCAGCCAGTTGATCAGCAACTTGGGCCACTCGTTTAACGCAGGATCATCCATCGCAAGGCCTACGCCATGCGGGCCGCTTTCAAAGATGTGCATCTCGGCGGCGACCCCCGCCTTGCGCAGGGCTAGATAGTAGTGAACGCTATTCTCGGCGGGGACGGCGGTATCGGCATTGGTGTGAAAGATGAACGTGGGAGGAGTCTGCGCCGTTACGGCGAGTTCCATGGAAAGACTCTTGGCCAGATCCGGCGGCGCACTGTCACCTAACAGATGGGTTTTCGAGCCTTGATGCGCCCACGCCTCTGTCATGGAGATCACGGGATAGCCCAGGATGGCGAAATCGGGCCGGCTGTTCGCGCGATCCACAACATCTGCGGCGCCGGGATGACCTGTATCGAAACGATTGGAAGCAGTTGCCGCCAAGTGTCCGCCCGCGGAAAAACCCATCACGCCGATCCGGTCCTGCGCGACGTGCCATTCCACCGCGTGGGAACGCACGATCCGGATGGCGCGCTGCGCGTCATTCAACTCGACTGGGTGATGATAGCGGGGTCCCAAGCGGTATTGCAGCACAAAGGCGGCGATGCCCAGCGAGTTCAGGTAATTGGCCACCTGCCGGCCTTCATGATTCATGGCGAGATCACGGTAGCCACCGCCGGGCATGACGATGACAGCGGTCATCCCGGGCGCCGTGGAGCGGGGCAGGTAAACCGTCATGCGCGGAACATCGCTGTCCTCCGTTCCCAACGCTCCTGGCGCGGCTCCGGACCATAAGGGTAACGTTTGCGCATCTCGAATGGGCAGCGGAGTTGGCTGTGCCGATGCCACCAATAGCGAGAGAATGCCGCCCGGCAAGATACCTTTCATGTTTCGCGACCTCCAGAGCACAGTCTACATCTGCCGATAGAAGGGATGGCCGGCGGGTGGCTTCGGGACTAATATGAGAGAAGCGGATCCAGAGGAGGGCAGTCATGAACATTGGCGAACGCATTGGCGACTACGAAATCGTAGAGATCCTGGGGGCTGGAGGCATGGGCCAGGTTTACAAGGTCCGCAATGTTCTGTCGGACCGCGTCGAAGCCATGAAGGTTCTCCTGCCGAATCTCGAAAGCGATCCGGGGCTCGCCGACCGCTTCCTGAATGAGATCAAAGTGCAGGCCACCCTCGATCATCCCAACATCGCCAAACTCCACACTGCCATGCGTGCCGGCAATCAGTTGGTGATGGTGATGGAGTTTGTGGACGGAACATCGCTGGCACAGCTTCTGCAGAACGGTCCGCTAGCGCCGAGCGCCATTGCCGCTTACGCCGCCGAAGTGCTAGGCGCGTTGGGATACGCGCACGCCCACGGCGTCATCCACCGCGATATTAAGCCCGCTAACATCATGCTGGCCGCAGCCGGGCACATAAAGCTGATGGATTTTGGTATCGCCCGCGTCCAGGCGGACCGCCGGCTCACTCAGACCGGCAGCACTGTCGGATCACTTTTTTATATGTCGCCGGAGCAGATTAAAGGTGACGATCCAGACGGGCGTTCCGACTTGTATTCGCTGGGTATCACCATGTACGAAATGATCACCGGGAAACGGCCGTTCCTGGGCGACAGTGATTTCCAGATCATGTCGGCGCATATGCAACAGGCGCCCATCGCTCCCATCGAGGTGATCCCCGGGATTCCGTCGGCGCTCAGCGATATCATCCTGATGGCCATCGAAAAGGAGCCGGGTGCGCGTTTCCAAACCGCCGAAGCGTTCCGTTCGGCGCTGGCCAGCGCATTCCCCGGAGATGTATCGCCCACGCGAACCATCGTGCCGATGGCCGCAGCCCCGCCACCCATTGCTACGCCGCCGCCATTGCCGCGAAGTGCGCCCCCGCCGATCGTAATTCCGGCGCCAGTTCCGCGTAGCCGCAGGGGCCTCTACATGGCGCTCGGCTCGATGTTAACCCTAGCGGTGCTGGTGGCCGCGGTCATCGAAGGTCCCAAGCTGATGCGTGGCGGGGCCGCCGATGCGCAAGCTGTTCCGCAAGGCGCGCCGGCGGTAGTTGCTCCCGCTGCAATTCCTGAGACTCCGGCGCCCGCCTCCACGCCGATACCAGCGCCCGCGTCGACGCCCGAGCCCGCACCCGTCTCTTCTCCGGTACAATCGGCGCCCGTCTCCTCTCCGGTGCAGGTAGCCAGGCCGGTGCAGCAGGCGCCGCCCCCGCAGTCGGCCGTTCCGGCGCAACAGTTCAATGCCCAACCGGCGCAGCAAGCGATCCCGCAAATGCGAGCTTTTCCGCAACCGCAAGCTGCTCCCGCCCCCACTCCACAGCCTGTGACCGCCGCGACCGCGACTCCCGAAATGAAAGAGCTGCGCGACCGGATCAATCGCACGGCAGTACGAGCCTCCGCGGCGCAAGCCGGCGTGCACTCCATCGAACAGGGAATCAATAGTCAGGGGTTTGGCCTGCGCGGCGACATCAAAGCCGCGTCCATCCGGCTGGACTACCTGCTGCAGGAAGCGCGGTCTTCGCTGCAGAGCGGCGATGTGGAAGGCGCTCGTAACAATCTGCAATATGCCGAAGGAACACTGCAAAAGATTGAGCAGTTTCTTGGGCAGTAAACCGCATCGATAAAGTGGCCAGTACCTTATAATTTCGGTATGCCCTCCAGCATGGAAACGCTGGCCACGCCTGAGGTGATTGCCAAGTACGAGGCGGTCATCGGTCTGGAAGTCCACGTTCAGCTCGCCACGAATACTAAGATTTTTTGCGGGTGCCCCACCAGTTTCGGAGCCGCACCCAATAGCAATGTGTGTCCTGTGTGCCTGGGATTGCCGGGTGCCCTACCCGTGCTGAATCGTCAGGCGGTCGAACTCGCTATCGAGGCGTCGCTCGCGCTGAACTGCACCGTGAATCCCCAGTCGATCTTCGCGCGCAAGAATTATTTTTATCCGGACTTGCCCAAGGGCTACCAGATTTCGCAGTACGACCAGCCTTTGGCGGAGCACGGCTTCGTCGATGTCATTGCGGACGGTGTCGCCAAGCGGATTGGGGTGACCCGCGTCCACATGGAAGACGACGCCGGCAAGAGCATCCATGATGGCTTCAAGGATTCCGACCGCTACACTTACGTCGACCTGAACCGCAGCGGCACGCCGCTCATTGAAATCGTAAGCGAGCCCGATATGCGGTCCTCCGCTGAAGCCTACGAGTACCTTACGCAGATTAAGCAGGTGATGCAGTATCTGAACGTTTCAACCTGCGACATGGAGAAAGGCCATCTGCGCTGCGACGCCAATGTCAGCGTGCGTCTGCGCGGCGCGGAGAAGCTGGGGACCAAGGCCGAGGTGAAGAACCTGAACTCCTTCAAGTTTCTGAGGCTGGCGCTGGATCATGAAATCGCGCGCCAGGTGGCGGTGATCGAAGGCGGCGGGCGCGTAGTGCAGGAGACCCGCCTCTACAATCCGGACACCGACGAAACCATCAGCATGCGCAGCAAAGAGCACGCGCATGACTACCGCTATTTCCCGGAGCCGGATCTGGCCCCCCTGCGCATCAGCGATGCCTGGAGAGAGAGCGTCCGCGCGAAGATGCCGGAGTTGCCTGCATCGCGCCGCAAGCGTTTCATCGAGGACCACGGATTGCGCGAGTACGATGCCGACGTGCTCACTGCTACTCGCGCGATGAGTGAGTATTTCGAGAAAGTGGTGGCTGCCAGCGGCGATGCGCGCGCCGCCGCAAAGTGGGTGATGGGCGATCTTTCGGCGCTGCTCAAGCAAGAGGGCAGGGAAATCGAAGAGTCGCCGATCTCCGCCGAAAACCTCGGGCAATTGCTGGCTCTGATGGCTGAGGGCAAGATCAACGGCAAACTCGCCAAAGACATTTTCCCGAAGATGGCGGTGGCAAACGAAGCCGCGGAAGTCATCATGAAGCGCGAGGGGCTGGAGTCAATCAGTGACGAAGGCGCGCTGGGCAAAATCATCGATGAAGTGATCGCCGCGAATCCCAAACAGGT